>JAZOXE010000001.1:0-3390 GCA_045659525.1 Faecousia sp.
GGATCGGCGGCGCGTTTATCGCGTGGAGCTGCGCGGCGGTCATCATCGCGCTCTCCGTCATTTTAAGGAGGAAAGCATGAAAGTATCACAGAAGGACACCATCCGTATGCACCTTATCCGCAAGGGGCATATCACCCAGCGCGAAGCCGATAACGATTATGGGATCATGCGCTTGGCTTCGCGTATCAGCGAGTTGAAGAAGGAAGGAATGCAGATAGAATCCCGGCGCAAGTACGTTGACACCCGGTATTGGGGCAAAGTCCCGGTAGCGGAATACTACTACGACAACACGAAATGAGGGAGAGAAGAATGAAACTGACCACGGAAATGATGGACACCATAGTTAAATACGCATTCGGCCCACGGAGGATGAAAGTAGCAGAAGTGGCAGATACGGTAGGTATGTCAGACGCCACAGTTAACCGCATCCTCGGCACATATCGCATGGTAGCCAACGGGCAGATTGACGAACTTATCACATTCGCTGTGAAGAACAGCGTTTCCAAAGACACACTGGCGTGGGCGTTTGACTACCACGGCAAAGAACCTCCGGCAGACTTGGACGAACGAATCAAAGCGCAGGCCCGTGTGCAGATGTTCACGGAAGAACCCAAATAAGAAAAGGCAAAGGCAAGCGAAGACAACGTGGCTGTCCTCTGTGGCAGATTGAACGCGCTTGGGCGGGCGTTGTCAGATTGCTTGACCGAAGAAACCGCCAGCAAACTGACGGACAAGATAGTATCGGCAATCGCGCAGCTCCGCGATTCAGTAAACGCGAACGCGGACAACTGCCTTGCAGAGATGAAGAAGCACACAGAGATACTGCACCGCATAGAGTTCAACACCAAGAAACGCAATCAGAACCAAAAGTAAAGGGAGGTAGAAGGATGAACACCAACGAAATGAACCTGTACGAAATCAAAAGCGATATGTACGCCCTCATAGACCCGGAGACAGGCGAAATGCGCGACTTTGACGCATGGGAAGAGTTAAGCGTAGCCCGTGACGAAAAGGTAGAACAGACGGGCCTGTGGATTAAAAACATCCTTGCTACGGCGTCCGCTATTGACGCGGAAATCAAAGCACTGACGGAGCGGCGCGACACGTTAAGACGCCGTGCGGAAGGGCTGAAAGAGTATCTGCTTGTAGGGCTTGAAGGGGCCAAGTTTGAAACGCCGAAAATCCGGATCTCCGGGCGCAGAACGACCGCCGTGGAAATCACAGACGAAGCCCGGTGCGTGGCATGGCTCATTGAGAACGGAGATGATGCCCTAACATATCAGACACCGAAAATCAGCAAGACGGCGGTCAAAGACAAGATAAAGAACGGCGCGACCATCCCCGGCGCGGAACTGGTAGAGCGCGTTTCTGTGGTCATTAAGTGAGGTGCGGACATGGTGAGAATCAGAGTAGTTTCCAAGGCAAGCGAACTGTCGCAGAAGATTCACGCAATCACGAAGAAGTGCATGGAGTTGTCCATAGAGTTCCCGTACTTTTCATGGGAGTTTTGGACGAACCACGGGAGAACGTACTTTTCGGCCTGCTACCGGGATGGTGAAAAAGAGGACGGTTTTGGGTTCCCAATCAGCAACGCAAGTCTTGACCAGTACGGATACATCATAGACCAGTTGGATGAACTCAAATGGTCATCCGTGTTTTGGCAGAAGGAGGAACATAAATGAGAGCGTTCCGCTACCTCAAGGAAGACGAAATAGAATGCCGCGTCTCACAGATAAAGGCAGAGGGTATAACGCTTCTTCTGTACAAGACCGCCCGGACGGATGCCGACATACTGGACGAAACCGTTGGCGCGGACAAGTGGGAAAACGATTTCAAGGTCATTAACGATGTGCTTTACGGCGGGATCGGCGTTGATTATGGCAACGGTTTGGTATGGAAATGGGATGCCGGAACAGAGAGCAACATTGAGGCCGACAAGGGCAGAGCATCTGACGCATTCAAACGTGCCGGATTTAAGCACGGAATCGGCAGAGAGGTGTACACAGCACCGTTCATATTCGTCCCGGCTGACAAATGCAATATAAAAGACCGCAAGTGCAATGACAAGTTTACCGTCTCATGGATTGATTACACAGACGGGAGAATCACCGGGCTTGCCATCGTCAACACCAAAACAGGGCGCGAAGTCTTCAGTATGAGCAAGGGCGCAGTTATGGCACCCGTTCCGTTGGAGTCACCCAAGTTTGAGCGGCCTTATCCAAAAATCATCTGCGAACGCTGTGGGGAGGAAATCAAGCCTTGCCGCGTGAATGGCGAGGTGAAGTCAGTAGAAGCACAGGTGGACGGATCGCGGGAGAAGTTCGGCAAAACGTACTGTTACGCCTGCTCCATAGCGGTTTATAAGGAACGGAAAAATGAGTGACCTGTACGAAGAACTGCAACAGAAGACGAAGCAGTTGGACGCAAGTATACGCCAGTTACGCAAGAGTGGCACAGAGTACGCACAGGCAGAGCATGATTACAAAATCCTGTTGCGGACGGAGTGCCTGCGGTTGAAAGATGAGGGGATGGCAATAGGCATGATAGATAAAACTTGCTACGGCATCCCCTCCGTGGCGGCAGCTCGGTTCAAGCGTGACGTTGCAGAAGTCGTTTACACGGCAAACCAAGAAGCAATACAGGCCACAAAACTGGAAATGCGGTTGTTAGAAAATCAGATTGCAAGGGAGTGGGGACAGGCATGAGTGACAGCATCATATCCAACGAACACAGGTGCTTTGTCTGCGGTTTCCCATATGTCCATAAGCACCACATATACGGCGGCGCACGGCGAACTATGAGTGAGCATTATGGGCTTTGGGTGTATCTCTGCCCACGGCATCACAACCAGTACGGTTCTAAAGTGGCAGTGCATATGGGGTTCCCGGAGGGGAAAGAGATTGACCGCAAATTACGCATTCTTGGTCAACAGAAGTTTGAAGAAACACACACACGGGCCGAATGGCACCGCTATTTCGGCACATCATATTTGGAGGATGACGAATGAACAGTTGCAACTTTACAGGCAGATTCACCAGTAACCCGGAGTTAAAGACCACGAAGAGCGGCACAACCGTATGCTCGTTCACGCTGGCGGTTGACAGGCCCTTTGCATCAAAGGACGGTGACAAGGTAGATTTCATAGACTTTGTCGCATGGCGTCAGAACGCGGAGTTCATCGGCAAATACTTTACCAAGGGGCGCATTATCGCGGTTACCGGATCACTACAGACACGGTCATACGAAGACAAGAACGGCAACCGCCGCAAGGCCGTAGAGGTAGTAGTTGACCACGCCGATTTTTGCGACAGCACGCCCACAGGCGACTTTGCCGTCATAGAAGACGATGGAGGGGAGTTGCCGTTCTAATGGGAAAACGCTATTACTGGC
>JAZOXE010000002.1:0-6617 GCA_045659525.1 Faecousia sp.
CGATTGTCTATTCCAACGAAAAATTTAATAATCTATCCGGTTTGCAGAATACTTTTTCCAACCGTGGTATTGAAGAGATTCTTCCCGGTTTTACGATGGACTGGCTCACCGGCGGAAAGAATGAATATCCCTACGACGTCACGATTGCAGAACGGCGCTACCGCATTTACGGTACTGCCGTAGTGGAAGAAAGCAAGCAGATAGAACGGCTGGGTGTCTTGTTCTTTACGGACTTGACGGAATTGTATCAGGTTCGCGATGAATATATCCGCTCCCGCCCGGTAGTTTCCATTATCTTGGTAGATAACTACGAGGAAATCACCAAAAACCTGACAGAGAGCGCAATCTCCACTTTAAATGCGAAAATTAACGATGCCATTACCCAGTGGACAGAGGGGTATCACGGCTTACTACGTCGACTGGAAAAGAATCGATATCTGTTGGTATTTGAAAAGCGGGACTTGAAAGGCGCAGTTGCCAACAAGTTCTCCCTTTTGGAAGATATTCACGAAATTACCAGCCCTTCCGGTATGGCGGCATCCATATCCTTCGGTTTGGGTGTTGACGGCGATTCTTTTGAAGAATCCTATGAATTTGCCGCCCTTGCCATCGAAATGGCATTAAGCCGTGGCGGTGACCAGGCTGTGGTAAAAGACCGTCTGAACTTCCATTTTTACGGCGGTCGTACAAAAGAAACCGAACACCGGAGCAGAGTTCGCGCCCGTGTGACTGCTAACTCCTTAATGGAACTCATTGCACAGAGCAGTGAAGTCTTTATCATGGGACACAGAAATGCGGACCTTGACGTTTTAGGCGCGGCCATGGGTATTCGCAGTTTGTGCCGGAAAAAGGGTAAAGACTCTTATATTGTTATGGATACCCACGCCAGTCTTGTGCAGGGCTTTTTAGAAGAAATCGCGACCGTGCCCCAGTATCAGGGTGCGTTCATTACCGGGCAGGAAGCGCTCCTTAAATGCGATAACCGCTCCACATTGATTGTTGTGGATACCAACCGCCCGGACCAAGTGGAATGTCAACCCCTTTTGGAAGCGGTTACCCGGGTTTGCGTTGTGGACCATCACCGTAGAGCGGCAGATTATATCACGCCGGTGGTTGTAAACCTCCACGAACCCTATGCATCCTCTGCGGCGGAATTGGTAACGGAAATTCTTCAATATGCGTTGTCGAAAGAAGATGTTTTACCCATTGAGGCGAAAGCGTTGATGGCGGGCATCTTTCTGGATACCAAGAGTTTCAATGTTCGTACCGGTGAGCGCACCTTTGAAGCAGCGGCATATTTGCGGCAGTTAGGCGCGGATACGGTAGAAGTCAAGAAACTTTTCCAAAACGACTTCCAGCATACAGTAGAAAAACATCAGATTATTAAAGCGGTGCGGCTATACCGTCAGGAATTGGCCATTGCCGCCTTAACCGGTTCCACCTCCCGCACGTTAGCAGCGCAGGCGGCAGATGAAATTCTGAATATATCCGGAATCACAGCCTCTTTTGTTCTGTATCCTGACGGTGATAAGGTAATTATCTCTGCCCGTTCCATTGGTAATGCCAACGTGCAAATGATTTTAGAGCCTTTAGGCGGTGGCGGCATCACGGCTACAGCCGGCGCCCAAATAGAGGGTAGTAGTGTAAAAGACGTATTGGATGCCCTGGTAGCGTCCATTGACAAGTTTTATGAAGGGTAAGTAAGGAGAAAAGCAAATGAAAGTAATCTTATTGCAGGATGTGAAAGGCAAAGGCAAAAAAGGTCAGATGCTGGAAGTGTCCGACGGCTATGCCAGAAACTATATGCTGCCCCGCAAAATCGCGGTGGAAGCCACTGCTGATGCCATGAATACAAAGAAGATGAACGATAAGGCTGCTGCAGAAAAGGCCGCCAAGGAGCGGGCAGAGGCTTTGGAAATTTCCAAAAAACTGCGAGAAATGACTTTAATCGTTAAAGCAAAAGGTGGCGGGGCTGGTAGACTCTTTGGCTCTGTTACCAACCAGGAAATTGCAGATGCTTTGAAAGAAAATTTCGGAATCCAACTGGATAAGCGGAAAATCGTAATTTCCGATGCCATTAAGAGCGTCGGCACATATACGGTGCAGTGCAAATTGGGCTATGAAATTACTGCACCGCTGACTGTTAAAATCGAAGAATTATAATAAGTAATCGGGAAAAGGAAGTGAAAACATGGATGAAGAATTGATGTCCAGACAACCCCCACAGTCTTTGGAGGCTGAACAGTCTGTACTGGGTTCTATTCTCATTGACAGCCGGTGCGTTCCGGATGTCATTGGCGTTTTGCGCCCGGAGGACTTTTATCTGCAACAAAACCGGGAGATTTATGAAACCATATATTCCATGTTCAATTTCTCCCAAACCATAGACCCGGTTACTGTACTGGAAAAAATGCGGGAATTGGGTGTTTACCGGGAAAATTCCAGAGATTATATCCGTCAGTTAATGGAAATTACCCCCACAGCGGCAAACGTTATGGGGTACGCGGAGATTGTCCGGGATAAAGCAATGCTCCGGGGATTGGGAGATGCCTCCCATGATATTTCGGAGATGGTATATTCCCAAGTGGGAACACCGGAAGAAATCCTGGAAAGCGCCGAAAAGAAAATCTACGCTCTGCGAAAAGGGGAGCGGGGAGAATCTTTAGAGCATATTGGCGTTACCATGCATAAGGTTTTTGATCATCTGAAAGAATTAAGTGAATCCGGTTCTTCCATTCCTGGTCTGTCTACCGGTATGGTGGATTTGGATAAGCAGATTAACGGCCTTAATAAATCCGACTTGATTCTGGTGGCCGCCCGGCCCTCTATGGGTAAAACGGCTTTCGCCCTGAACCTCTGTCTGAATGTGGCGAAAAAGTACAAAAAGACCGTTGCCATGTTCTCTTTGGAAATGTCCAGAGTACAACTGGCAATGCGTTTAATGTCTATTGAAAGTTGCGTGGACAGTCAGCAAATGGCTACCGGCCAATTGTCCGAAGACGAGTGGACAAGACTTTCTATGGCATCTGTGGCTTTGAGTGAAACGGACATTCGTGTTGATGACAATCCCTCTATCACTGTAGCAGAAATGAATGCAAAGTGCCGCCGTTTGGATAACTTAGGACTGGTCATTGTGGACTATTTGCAACTTATGAACGGCTCCGGTTACGGAAAAGGCGGAGACAGCCGTGTAAACGTGGTCAGTGAAATTTCCAGAAGCCTGAAAATTATGGCAAAGGAATTGAATGTTCCGGTTGTGTGCTTGAGCCAGTTGTCCCGTGGTCCGGAAAGCAGAACCGATAAGCGACCCATGCTCTCTGACCTTCGTGAATCCGGCGCTATCGAGCAGGATGCTGACGAGGTTATGTTCTTATACCGGGATGAGTACTATAACAAAGATACAGAAGATAAAGGCGTTGCAGAATGTATTGTTTCTAAAAACCGCCATGGTGGCGTAGGAACAGTGAAACTGCAATGGATTCCCCAGTACCAGACTTTTGCGGACCGGGAGTGGAAACATGGTGAATAAACTGCGGATGCAAATTCGCAAGTATGAAATGGTTGCGCCCGGCGACAAAGTAATTTGTGCGGTTTCCGGGGGCGCAGACTCCATGGCGCTACTGTGGTGTTTGTATCTTCTGCGGGAAAAACTTGAAATTGCAGTAGAAGCAGCCCATTTTAATCACGGCTTGCGGGGAGAAGAATCCTTGCGGGACCAAAAGTTCGTTGAGAATTTTTGTCGTGATTATCAAATTCCTCTCCATGTGGGAGTAGGTCAAGTTGTGGCGGGTAAAAAAGGACTGGAAGCCGCAGCCCGGGAAGCGAGATATGCTTTTTTTGAATCCCTTTCTGGTAAAATTGCTACTGCCCATACCGCCAATGACAATGCGGAGACGGTGCTTTTGCACTTGGTGCGTGGTACGGGGCTGAAAGGATTAGGCGGTATTTCCCCAGTACGGGGAAACGTGATTCGCCCAATGCTTACGGTTACACGGCAGGAAGTGGTGGAATTTTTGCAATCCTACCACATTCCTTGGGTAGAGGACAGTTCCAACGGAGAAGACAAATTTTTACGCAATCGTTTAAGGCATAATGTTATGCCGCTCTTGCAAAATGAAAATCCGAAAATTGCAGAAAATCTTTCCCAAATGGCAATGGAACTCCGGTTTGATGAGGCGGCTTTACAATTAGCAGAGAAAAATCCTACGGTTTCCCAATTGCGGCAGATGCATGATAGCAGACGTCGACGGGCTTTGGGGGATTTCTTGAAAAAATCAGGGGTAAATGAACCGGAACGTGCTCATATTTCTTTATTGGAACAATTGGTATTCTCGGACAAGCCTTCCGCCAAAGCAGATTTTCCCGGCGGTGTTTGTATTTGCAGAAATTATGAGCAACTGCAATGTATGAAATCCGCAACACCTATTGTTTCCCGGGAAATTCCCCTGAAGGGGATTACAGAAATTCCGGAACTGGGAATTCGGATTAGCACGGAGCCGGAGGAAAAACTGCAAATGCAAATGGATGCCTTTACTGTTAAACCTTGCGGTGCAATGGTTCTACGTGGCCGTATGCCAGGGGATTGCGCCAATCTGTCCGGTGGCACAAAGAGCCTAAAAAAATGGATGATCGACAAAAAAATTCCCGCAACCCAACGGGATGGAATCCCGATACTTGCGGATGATGTAGGGGTTTTGGCAGTTATAGGTTATGGTGTAAATAAAAATCGGCTACAATCCGGTGTTATAATTAAAATTGAGAAGTTATAAGGATAAGTGGAGGTTACTATGCTGGAGAACATAGAAAGAGTACTGGTCAGTCAGGATGAGATTCATCAGAAAGTAGTGGAACTTGCCAAACGAATTTCCCGGGAATATGCAGATAAAAATCCGGTGTTTGTTGGCGTGCTTAAGGGCGTTGTGGTCTTTTTTGCGGATATGATTCGTGAAATTGACATCCCCTGTCAAATTGACTTTATGTGGATTTCTTCCTATTGTGGAGCCACCACAACGGATACGATGCAAGTGCGCCGTGATGTTTCCACTGACTTAAAAGGCCGTCATGTGGTAATTTTAGAAGATATTTTTGATACCGGGAATTCTTTGGATTTTACGGTAAAACATTTGTGGCAGAAAGAACCGGCATCTTTGAAAGTTTGCACACTTCTGGATAAACCCTCCCGGAGAAAAGAGGGAATTACTCTGAAAGCGGATTATGTAGGATTTGAAATCCCCAATGAGTTTGTTGTTGGTTATGGCCTCGACTATAATGAGCAGTTCCGGAATTTGCCCTTTGTTGGCGTTTTGAAACCGGAAGTATACCAAAAATAAGGAGAACCCAAGTTGAAGAAACGTAGAATCTTTAGTGTAATTCTGTATGTTGCCATTTTGGTACTGGCATTTTCTTGGATGCTGGGTGTGTTTGGCAACAAGGGAGATGACTTAATTTATTCTCAGGTAGTCTCCCTTTTGCAGGACGAAAAAGTGAAAAGTTTTGTGGTAGAAGGCAAGCAAATTCGTCTTGAATTACACGAACCCATTGATGGAAAGTCTTCTCTGAAGGCAACTCTTTCGGACCCCGACGGATTCCGCCAGGAATACGAAAAGTTGTTCAGCACCCAGGAAAAGAAGGGGATTTTGGAAGGATATCATTTCCTACCGGAAGATAAACTCTCACCTTATGACTTTGTATTTCCTATCATTTTGGCCGGACTGGCAATTCTGTTGGTTTGGGTGCTGCTTGCAGGCCGTGCCAACGGCGGTAATCCCATGGCGAACTTTGGCAAGGCCCGTACTATGAACGGTCCCAACGGCAAAAAGGTAACCTTTGACGATGTAGCCGGTGTGGATGAGGAAAAGGCTGAACTACAGGAAATTGTAGACTTTTTGCGTAATCCACAAAAATTTACGAAAATCGGCGCCAGGATTCCCCACGGCATTCTCCTTGCCGGCCCTCCGGGTACCGGTAAGACTTTGCTGGCAAGAGCCGTTGCCGGCGAGGCGGGGGTACAGTTCCTTTCTATTTCCGGATCGGATTTTATGGAAATGTATGTAGGCGTGGGCGCAAGCCGCGTCCGCGACTTGTTTGAGCAGGCAAAGAAATTAGCGCCTTCCATTATTTTTATTGATGAAATCGATGCCGTTGGCCGTAAGCGCGGTTCCGGTATGGGCGGCGGTCACGATGAACGGGAACAGACACTGAACCAACTGCTTGTGGAAATGGACGGTTTCGGTAGAACTGAAGGTGTGATCGTATTGGCGGCTACCAACCGCCCGGATATATTGGATCCGGCGCTTCTGCGCCCCGGTCGGTTTGACCGTCAGGTATACGTGGGAAAACCCGATGCCAAGGGCAGAGAAGCAATTTTGAAGGTTCACGCAAAAGATAAAATGTTGGATGACTCTGTGAACTTAAGAACCGTTGCATTGGCAACCTCCGGATTCACCGGTGCTGATTTGTCCAATCTAATGAATGAGGCTGCGATTATGGCTGCCCGGGATAACCGCCCGGTACTGAATATGGTGGACTAAAACGACGCCATTATGAAAATTATGGCAGGACCGGAGAAGAAAACCCGTCTGCACCTGCAAAAGGATTTGTATATGACGGCAATCCAC
>JAZOXE010000003.1:0-7173 GCA_045659525.1 Faecousia sp.
CTTTTGCCGGTGTTTTTGCCCTTTAATCTGTTAAAGGCGGGGCTAAACAGCGCCTTGGTTTTGGGATTGTACAAACCCCTTACCGGGGCGTTACGGAGCGCCCGGCTCCTGCCGGAAACCCAAGAAAAAAAGGGAGGCGCAAAACCGGGAATCTACATTTTTGCCGGCGTACTGCTAATAACCTGCATTTTGCTATTACTGGTGATGCGGGGAGCATTGTAACAATAAAAACGGTCAGTGCTTGGGTAACACTGACCGTTTTTATTGTTACAGATAGGATTTAATGGTAGATATTAAGATATCGCCGGCCACAACCCGGTCTTCCGCCGCAAATCCCTGGGCAAAATTATCCGAGTAAAGCACTTGGGCATTGGGAGGAAATTCCTCATCCCCGGCCCAAATTAAAATCTGCATCCGGTATCCGCCGATAAAATCGAACTGATAACCGCCGTCGCCGTGGGGCAGAGGGGTTGCGCCCATTTTTTCGCAGGCGGCGCAAAAGGCTTCTACCCGGGTGCCGAAAGTAAATGCCGCCCGGGTGAGCACCCGTCCGGTATAGGGGGTAATATACATCTCGCCCCAAGGCATTTCCCGGAAAGTTTTCCACTGCCCCTGCCAGGAAACGTCTTTGCTTTCCAGCAAATACCGCAACAAAAATGTCTGCACCGGAAGGGGCGGCAACGCCCCGCCGTCTTTGGCGGCGATTTTATATTCCGGGTGGGAAATGACGTATTCCCGCCCCAATAAGGTAAGAGAAAAAGCGCCGTCTTCAAAATTCACGCCGGGAAGCCGGGATTTTACATCAGCAGGGGAAAGGGCAGAAAATTTTTCTTCGTAATAAGTAAAGGGCACTTGTTCTTTGTTGTTTTCAATTTCCATCATACACTCTCCTGCAGGCTGTTGGGGAACAGTCGGGCGTCCGTATGCGGCAAGAAGCAGCCCGCCACAAAAGAATCCATATATCCGGGGTGGGTGGAAAGTTCCAGATAGGTCATATTTGCGCCCAATTCCTGACATTTTTCCGCTGCCCGGTCACTCATAACCATAGCGTAAGCACCGGCCAGAGAGGAATTTCCGATATAGTGGAATTTATCCAAGTCCACGTCCGGGAGCATACCGATATTAACGGAGTTTTTCATTTTGATACCGGAGCCAATCCCGCCGGCAACATATACCGTATCAATCATATCCACCGTCATATCCACTGCGTTTAACAGCGTATCGATGGCGGAGAAAATCGCGCCTTTTGCCCGGATAAAGTTGTCGATATCCACTTCGTTAATGGCGATTTCCCGGCCGGTTTCCGTCTCCGAATCCCAGGCCAAAACAAACCGACCCATACCGTGGGCATCCCGCTTTACCCGTTCGCTCTCCCGGTCAAAAAGGCCTATTGCGTTGATAATGCCGCAACGGAACAGTTCGGAAATGATATCGATAATACCGGAGCCACAAATGCCTACCGGCTTCTGATCGACATCGCCCACAACCGTAAGGGTGGGTGCCATGGTTTCTTTGTCCAGCACGCAGGCTTCAATGGCGCCATCGGTTGCCCGCATACCGCAGGAGATGTCACCGCCTTCAAATGCCGGGCCTGCAGAGCAGGCGCAACTCATAAGAAAGTCCCGGTTGCCGAATACGATTTCGCCGTTGGTGCCCAAATCGATAAACAAACTCATTTCATCCTTGTCCCAAAAAGCGGCGGCCAAGGTGCCGGCAGTAATATCGCCGCCTACATAAGAGCCAATGTTAGGGGCAACCGTCACCGGGGCAAGAGGGTTTGCCGGCAGTTTCAGGTCGCCGGCAGTCAGTCCCGCCCAGTGGAAGAAACTGGGGATATAGGGCTCCATACGCACCGGCTCTGCATCCACGCCTACCAGCAGATGGTTCATAGTGGTGTTGGCGCCGATACACAGACGCAAAATGTTTTGGGGAGAAACACCGGAAGATTTGCACAGATTGGCCATGATGGGGGTTAAAGTTTCCTTGGTAATGGCATCTTGCAGTTTCTTTTTACCGCCGGGTTTTCCCTGCTCGATAATCCGGTTGATTACATCAGCGCCGTAGCGAATCTGACCGTTACCGGAAGAGCCTTTTGCCAAAATCTTTCCCGTTTTCAAGTCGGTAAAGACCATAGTCACGGTAGTGGTACCGATGTCAATGGCGCAACCGATAATGTCCGTATCTTCCGGAGGGCAGATGGCCATACAAAAAAAAGTGTTGTCTTTCAATTCACCTTTTAAGGTGACCTGAAAATTGTTTTCCCGCAAAGTGGAGGCGAGTTTTACCATAACGCCAAAAGGAATGGAAACCGTTTCCACACCCAGCGCCTCTTGCACAGCCCAAGTTAGCCGTTCGCTATCCGGCATAGTGTCATCCAAAGAGGGCTGGGAAAGGGTTAGGGTAACCGCCCGATAATTGTTTTCAAAGGGGATTCCACATTCCCGGAGATTTTTCTGACAGCCTTCGAAAATGGCAATTTCCTGGGGACTGCTCAAATCTGCGGTCTTCATCCGGGATTGATAGGCAGATGCGATATCCGGCACAAAAACGGTGCAGTCACCCACAACCTTACAGTTGCAGGAAAGCCGCCAGCCGGCATCAAATTCTTCTTGAGAGATGTGACGGCTGGGGATGGTTTCCAGTTCGCCCTCCACCAGTTTTACCCGGCATTTGCCGCAGGAGCCGTTGCCGGAGCAGGGGGCGTCAATCGCCACGTTTGCCCGGCGGGCAAGTTCTAAAAGATTATCCCCGGGATTTGCCTCCACGCAGACTTGGGATGCGCCTTCAATTTGGAAAACAATTTTTGCCATAATGGAACCTCGCCTTTCCGTTTCTTTGGGGTGATTATACCACAAGACCAAAGAATTGTCTACATTATAAAAAGCCTCCGGGATACCCGGAGGCTTTTCGTTTGTTACGAATTACAACGGATAATCACGAATCCGTCAACCAGATTTGCCTGCTCTAAAACACCTTCTACCGTAACGGTGTGCTCCATTAGGTCTGTCAGCACCACCGCGCCGTCCCGGCAGTCAATTCGCATCACATTTTTCATAATGATTGCCTCCGGCGTTTGGCTGTTTATATAAACCGTTGAAAGACACATAAAAATCCCTCACTTTACGTCTAAACTGGCAAGAACGGTACTCAGGCGCAAATTGCCTTTTTCAAAATCGGACACCGCCGCCATCACCTGCTCATAAGCGGTGTGGCTGCCGGCTTTTTCCAGTTGCACAGCCAAATCTGCCAATTCTTTTGCGTGGGCGGCATTGTGGCCAACCATATACTTCATCAGCGCCATCAATTCTTCCATAGGTGTGTGTTCGCACTGGGAGGCGCAACTGTGGCAGTTGCCGCCGCAGTCATGGCTGTGATTATGGGCGTGGTCTGCCCCGTGAAGATGCTCATGTTCGTGGGGGTGGCCGTGGGCGTGGTCGTGGACGTGAGAGTGCTCATGGGTATGGGCAACACCGTCGTGGGTGTGTTCATGGGTGTGGGCGTGTTCGTGGGAATGGCTCTCACCCAAAGTATGTTCGTGATCAAGATGCATAATCGTTGCTCCTTTTGTTTTTTTAATAGTATATCCGAAAAATGGGCAACTGTCAAAACTTATTACGCATTTTCCGCCAATTCCACCGTCAGAGCATCGGTGGCTTTGCTCTTTTCGTTCATGGTAAAGGTGACGGTCGCCACTTTTACAAGAGACTGATATTTGTCGTTTTTCGGGCCACTCTTGGAATAACTCCACAGCGTATCCATAGAGTAATCCTTTTCTTCGGCAACGCCTGCGTCAAAGGCCGCTTGGTCTAACGTATATACGGAAACGGTATAGTCGGTGGTGTCATCAAACATAGGCCGATAGGCGCTGTCCACAATGCAGACTACCGTTTCGCTATCCCATTCGTCGGTGTTGTCCAGCACAATGGCGGTGGCCATTTTGTTGGCCTCTACCCGCTGGGAATCGGAATAATCCGCAGACCGGGATTTTCCTTCGCCGGTTTCACTGTAGCGGTAAGTTAAGTACCCCACGGAACTGGTAACGCCAACCGCCAGCAAACAAATCAGCACAATGGTCTGCCGCCAGTTGAACTTCAGATTTTCTTCTCGGGTGTGAACAAGTTTTGCCCGCTGAACCACCGGCATCAACAGTTTCAAAAACAGTGTCAGCACTACAGATTCAATGGGGAAGAAGCATAGATTCTTAAACAGACGGGCAACGGTCATAATGCCCAAAACACTGTCCATGGCTTTTTCTGGGTTTCCGATGTATACATAGTACCAGGCGTAAATCACTTGCTGAAGAACTACGTTCACCAAGAAACAAATCAGAAAACGGGAGAGGGTAACCCGCCATGCGGAGGGTTTTGTGCGGTAAAGGCACAGGGCATAGCACATAGTGCTGGCGATTTCTGTCAATACAAAGGGCAGGAAATAATCCCCGGTAGGGTAAATCAAAAAGCCCAAAGTGTCGGAAATGATGGCGGCAGGAATGGCTACTACCGGTCCGAAAATCATAGCGCCCAAAGCAGTAGCCAGCATAGCGGTCTGAATACTCAGTTGGGGACCAATGGGAATAGCCAAAGGCTTCAGGGCAATCCGCAGAGCAATTAAAAGCGCGGTAATCACCAGCATTCGGGTGCTTTTCAGTTCTGCGGCGGCGTCCCGCCAATAGGCCTTGGAAAAGGGATGGGGATAAATTGCTGTGGAAATGGACATAAAAAAACCTCCTTTATCTGTAACGACGGTACGGCAACCCAGCGTTGTTTCCAAAAGAAAAACCCAAAGGCAGAAAGCCTTTGGGGAGAAACTTGGAAACACCCGTCAGGGCAGCAGCACGAAACAGCCGACCGTTCGCCCGACCGAGTATCGCGTCTCATAAAGGAGGAAAACCACCTATATGGACAGCGGGTGCGGACACCCCATCGCGGAAAAATCCTTCGTCTGTCACTCAACTCCCCATTTTGACAGCACTTTACGCGAGGTCTCCTACTCTGTACGCCCTTATCATACAGGAAAGTTGTGGAAATGTAAATGTTTTTTTGCAAACTTTTTGTGAAAACCGAATTTTCGTGAAAACAAGCGGAAAAAACCTGATTTTTTCCTAAAAAAACAGTGGACATTTATAATTCTTTATGTTAAGATGTATGTGGTGGAAGTTGGATTTTATCAAAAATTCCCCCAAAAACATCAATCCGCGGCACTGCCGCTATCATTTTAGGAGGATACAATTATGCAAAAATGTGAATTGGAACGTTATGGCATTACCGGCACGACGGAGATTGTCTACAACCCTACTTATGAGCAACTTTTTGAGGCGGAAATGGACCCCGCTTTGGAAGGTTTCGACAAGGGCCAACTGACGGAACTGGGCGCCGTTAACGTTATGACCGGCATCTATACCGGCCGCTCTCCCAAAGATAAGTTCATTGTTATGGATGACACCTCCAAGGACACTGTGTGGTGGACTTCCGACGAGTTCAAGAACGACAACAAGCCCGCTTCTATGGAAGCCTGGAATGCTTGTAAGGAATTGGCGCTGAAGCAACTGTCCAATAAGAAACTGTATGTTATGGACCTGTTCTGCGGCACCAACCCCGATTCCCGTATGGCAATCCGCTACATCGTGGAAGTGGCATGGCAGGCGCACTTTGTAAAGAATATGTTCATCACTCCCACCGAGGAAGAACTGAAGAATTTTGAACCCAACTTCGTTATCTACAACGCATCCAAGGCGAAAGTAGAAAACTACAAGGAACTGGGCCTGAACTCCGAAACTGCAGTTCTCTTTAACCTGACCTCCCGTGAGCAGGTTATTCTGAACACCTGGTACGGCGGCGAAATGAAGAAGGGTATGTTCTCCATGATGAACTACTTCCTGCCCCTCAACGGAATGGCTTCTATGCACTGCTCTGCCAATACCGATATGAACGGTGAAAATACCGCTCTGTTCTTCGGCCTTTCCGGCACCGGCAAGACCACTTTGTCCACCGATCCCAAGAGACTCCTCATTGGCGACGACGAGCACGGCTGGGATGACAACGGCGTATTCAACTACGAAGGCGGCTGCTACGCAAAGGTTATCAATCTGGATAAGGAATCCGAACCGGACTTCTATAACGCGATCCGCCGCAACGCTCTGCTTGAAAACGTTACCGTGGATGCAAACGGTGTCTGCGACTTCGCTGACGGCTCCGTCACCGAAAACACCCGTGTATCCTACCCCATCAACCACATTGAAAAGATTGTTCGTCCCGTATCTGCAGGTCCTGACGCAAAGAATGTTATCTTCCTGTCTGCGGATGCATTCGGCGTTCTGCCTCCCGTTTCCATTCTGACTCCGGAGCAGACGCAGTATTACTTCCTCTCCGGCTTCACCTCCAAACTGGCCGGTACCGAGCGTGGTATTACCGAGCCCACTCCCACCTTCTCTGCTTGCTTCGGTCAGGCGTTCCTGGAACTGCACCCCACCAAGTACGGCGAAGAACTGGTGAAGAAAATGGAAAAATCCGGCGCAAAGGCCTACCTGGTAAATACCGGTTGGAACGGCACCGGCAAGCGTATCTCCATTAAGGACACCCGTGGCATTATCGATGCCATTTTGGACGGCTCTATCCTGAATGCCGAAACCAAGACCATTCCTTACTTCAATCTGGAAGTGCCCACCAGCCTGCCCGGCGTAGACAGCGGCATTCTGGATCCCAGAGACACCTATGCAAACGCTGCTGACTGGGACGTAAAGGCAAAGGATTTGGCTGCACGGTTTGAAAAGAACTTCGTAAAGTACACCGGCAACGATGCCGGCAAGGCTCTGGTAGCCGCAGGCCCCAAGGTCGACTAATTTTAAATCCCATCCCCGGCGCGCCGGGGATGGGAAAACCATAGAACAGTATCCTATGGAATGGGCTTCTTTCGAAGCCCATTCCATACGGTATTGACCGTTATTTTATCATTTTAACACCATATATGGAGGTTATGACAATATGGGAAGAAAAGTTCAGTTTGTAGAAACAGTCCTGCGGGATGCAAACCAGTCTTTGATTGCTACCCGGCTGCCCTTCGAAAAGTTTGAGCCCATGCTCTCTACCATCGACAAGGCCGGTTACTATGCAGCAGAGTGCTGGGGCGGCGCAACCTTTGATGTTTGCCTGCGGTACTTAAACGAAGATCCTTGGG
>JAZOXE010000004.1:0-5004 GCA_045659525.1 Faecousia sp.
CCTGAACTTCGGGAGAACCGGGGTCACCTGCATGGGTAGCATTTTGAAAAATTACTTGGGTCTTTTTTTCCTTGAGAATCATTGTGTTTTCCACCTTTCAATTTTTTGTGGCCGGTTACCAAACAGGCCGTTTCCCAGAAGCCAAGTGGGGGTTAGTGGACTCCCTTTTGGGTTTGCCCCACCACTGAGCAACGGGTAATTTTTATACTGCGCACAGTCAGCCCGACTATCATAGCATAGGTTTTTCAAAAAGTAAAGAAAAATTTTTAGGTTTTTGCAAAGATTTCCCGGACTTCTTGGGCATTTTTTCGAATTTCCTGCTGTAATTGTTCCAAAGTCGGAAATTTCTGCTCCGGGCGCAGATAGGCATAAAAGGTAAGGGTTAGTTCCTTGCCGTATAAGTTCCCGGAAAAATCCAACAAAAACGCTTCTACCGTAATGCCTTCACCGGACACTGTAGGCCGGGTTCCGATATTGGTCACCGCCAAATAAGTGTCTCCCTCTACCATGGCTTTGCAGGCATAAACGCCGGTTTTCGGCTGTACTAACTCCGGTGGCATTTTCAAATTTGCCGTTGGAATTCCAATGGTTCTGCCTAACTGCTTTCCCTGAATGACTTCTCCGGTCAGTCGGTATGGATGACCCAAAAACCGGTTGGCCTGCTCCACCTGCCCTTGCATAAGCAGACTGCGGATGTAGGTGGAAGAAACCGTAATACCGTCCAATGTTTCCTCCGGTATGATCCGGCAGGGTATTCCCCGCTTTTGGCACACTGCCTGCAGAAGTTGGGCGTTTCCCTCCCCCCGGTTTCCGAACCGGAAGTCGTATCCGCAGACAAAACCGCCGCAGGGATAGGTCTGAAACAGCATTTGCAAAAAATCTTCCCAATGCATTTGCATCATCGCCTTATGAAACGGCAGCGCAATAACCTCTCGGATATGAAATTTTGTTTTCAGCAACTGTTCTCTATCTTCTAAGGTGTGAATCAGGCCCGGAGTAACGCCGGTTACCAAGGTATCCGGATGGGAGGAAAAGGTAATCACCCCGGTATTACAGCCACTTTCCTCTGCCAATTTTTGGCAGGCTGTTAAAAGCGCAATATGCCCTAAATGTACACCGTCGAAAAATCCGAGAGCATAGATTGTTTTCTTGTTCATTGTCATTTTCTTTCGCTTCTGTTTTGCCCCTTTGGGTAGTTCCGCAAAAGCCGGAACTATACTTCAAAGAAACTCTTTATAGTTGACATAACTCCGGACTCTACTTTTGCCAACATCAAAAACTCACCGGTTCTGCTATAGGCGCGATAAGTGCCGTCCGGAAAATTTACGGAAAAGGCGTTACCGTTTCGGCATCGAGTTTCCTGTTTGTTGGTTAACATAACTTTTTCGTACTGTTGGAACATCGTATCCACCGGCATCAAATATTTTTCGGGGTTCTCGCTTTCCAAAAGTTCCTGCAGCGCCACCGCGTTTTCCGCGGTATATTCCCCCGCCTGCACCCGGCGCAAGCCTGCCATACAGCCACCGCAACCCAATTTATCGCCAATGTCTTTGCAAAGGGTGCGGATATAAGTGCCTTTGGAGCAGGATATCCGCAACCGTGCGGTATCTCCGCAAAAAGACAGACACTGCAAATCATAAACCGTGATTTTCCGGCTCTTTCTTTCCACTTCTTTTCCTTTGCGGGCCAGTTCGTAAAGTTTTTGTCCGTTCACCTTCAGCGCAGAATACATAGGCGGCACTTGCCATATTTCCCCTTGGAACTGTGTAAGCGCAGCGCAAAATGCCTCCTGCGTCACCGATACCGGCTTTTTCTCCAGCACTTTTCCGGTCATATCCTCGGTGTCGGTTGTTATCCCCAAACGGATGGTGGCTTCATAGGTTTTCCCGGCATTCTCAAAAAATTCAACACCCCGGGTGGCTCTGCCCACGAATACCGGCAGTACCCCCGTCGCCATTGGATCCAATGTGCCGCCGTGACCGATTCTCCGTGTCTGAAACACTCTGCGCAGCCGCGCCGTTACGTCTTGGCTTGTCCAGCCCTCCGGTTTATCTATAATTACAATTCCGTTCATAGTATTTTTCCATTACAAGGCTTCTTCAATTAACGTTTTCAGATACGCCGCCGCCTGCTCCATTGACATAGCCAGATTCCCGCCTGCGGCGCCTTTGTGTCCGCCGCCGCCAAATTTCTGGCAGATAAACGATGCATCGTATCCCGGCACAGCCCGGACAGATACCTTGATTTTATCTCCATCTTCCCGCAGTGTGGTAGCAATTTTTACCCCCTCAATGGATCGGGGGAATCCGGAAATGCTGTCCAAATCATCTTCCGTTGCGCCGAATTTTTCTTCAATGGATTTGGGCAAAGGGCACACAACCCCTGCGCCGTCTTTTACAAACCGGGCATTTTCTACCAGCCATCCCTGCACCTGCAGTCGGGAAAGGGTAACGGTATCAAACAGTTCCTGGTTCAGTCGGAAGAGGTTGCCGCTTACGCTGGCACAAGCCGCCGCCACTCGGAATGTGTTTTCCGTTGTGTTGGCGTAGCGGAAACATCCGGTGTCTGTGGAAACCGCCGTATAAAGGCTGTCTGCCATCTCAACATCCAGGCATACGCCCATCTGTTCCAAAAGACCATATATGATTTCTCCGCAAGCCGCCGCGTCCGGCTCTACCAATTCCGCTTCCGTAAAGGAATCGGCTCTGCCGTGGTGGTCAATCCGCAAAGCGATTTCCTCCTGCAAATAGGAAAAGGCTTCGGGAAGCATTTCTTTTGCTGCAGTATCCACGCAGATAACCGTATCCCCTGCCTCCCGGCTTTTTTTCGTAAGTCCCCGGTGTAAAAAGGCGTATTTTGCCGTCATTTCCGGGTTTTCCAAAACAAAAGCCTGCTTTCCTATTTTTCTTAAACCCCGGCATAAAAGGGCTGCGCTGCCCAATGTATCTCCGTCGGGACGACGGTGGGTGAGAATTAAGAAACGGTCCTTCTCTGTGAGAAAATCACAAACTTCACTGCGTGTCAGTTTCTTCATCCCGGCTCACCTCCAAAGAGTTGATGAGTTCTAACATTTTTGCGCCATAGGTGATGGAATCATCCAGCGCCCAGTTCAGTTCCGGGGTGTAGCGCAATTGCAGCGCCCGCCCCAACTCCCGGCGCAAATAACCGCCGGCAGACTTTAACCCTTTCAGGGCGTCCTGGGCCTTACCCTCTTCCAAAAAACTGACATAAATTTTTGCGTAACGCAAGTCCGGAGTTGTTTCCACATGGGTAATGGAAACCATAGTGTCCTGCACCCGGGGATCTTTTAAGTTCCGCAAAAGAGACGATAGTTCCTTTTGAATTTCCTCGTTAATTCTACTAATCCGATTGGATGCCATTTTACATCCTCCTATTCTGTTTTTGATGTAAACAGGCGGATAGTGTCCGCTATCCGCCTGCTTATATCAGCGCTTAATTTCCTGCATTGCGAAGCATTCGAATACGTCGCCCTCTTTAATATCGTTAAATTTGACGACGCTCATACCGCACTCATAGCCGGCTGTAACCTCTTTTACAGCATCCTTAAACCGCTGCAAAGAGCCCACTTCGCCTTCGTGGATAACCACGTTATCCCGGAGGATACGCACCTGAGCATCCCTGGTAATCTTGCCGTCTTTAACCATACAGCCGCAAACCGTACCCACTGCGGATACTTTATAGGTCTGACGCACTTCTGCGTGGCCAATGACTACTTCTTCATACTTAGGATCCAGCATACCCTTCATTGCCGCTTCAATTTCGTCAATTGCCTCATAGATAACGCGATAGAACCGCATATCCACCCCTGCCCGCAGGCCGTTTGCCTGGGCAGCGGCATCGGGCCGGACATTAAAGCCGACAATGATTGCACCGGATGTGGTAGCCAGCAAAATATCGCTTTCGTTGATAGCGCCCACACCGGTATGAATGACCTTTACCCGCACTTCTTCATTGGAGATCTTTTCCAGAGACGCTTTCACTGCTTCTGCAGAACCTTGCACGTCAGCCTTTACAATCAGGGCAAGTTCTTTCATTTCCCCTTCCTGCATCTTGGCAAACAGGTTATCCAGTGTCACTTTCTGCATAGCATTGGCGGCGGCATCCTTGGCGGCCTGCTTACGCTGCTCCACCAATTCTCTTGCCATACGTTCGTCGGTAACGGCGTTAAATTCGTCGCCGGGAGCGGGAACTTCCGCAAGACCGGTGATCTCCACAGGTACGGAAGGACCTGCGGACTTGACGGTGCGGCCCTTGTCGTTGGTCATTACACGGACACGGCCAACGGAGGTGCCGGCAATGACGATATCGCCCTGGTTCAGCGTGCCGTTCTGCACCAGCAGAGTGGCAACAGGACCACGGTTCTTATCCAGCCGGGCCTCGATGACAGTACCCTTGGCACGGCGGTTGGGGTTGGCCTTCAGCTCCAGCACCTCTGCGGTGAGGATGACCATTTCCAGCAGTTCGTCAAGACCCATACCGGTCTTGGCGGAGATGGGAACGATAATGGTATCGCCGCCCCACTCTTCGGGGATCAGCTCGTACTTGGTCAGCTGTTCCTTGATCTTATCGGGGTTGGCAGTGGGCTTATCCATCTTGTTGATAGCCACGATGATGGGCACATTCGCTGCCTTGGCGTGGTTGATGGATTCAATGGTCTGGGGCATGATGCCGTCGTCGGCAGCAACCACCAGAATGGCAATATCGGTACTCTTGGCACCACGGGCACGCATAGAGGTAAAGGCGGCGTGGCCGGGGGTATCCAGGAAGGTGATCATGTTGCCGTTTACATCCACAGTGTAAGCACCGATGTGCTGGGTGATGCCGCCAGCCTCGCCACTGGTGACGGAGGTCTTACGGATGGCGTCCAGCGTGGAGGTCTTACCATGGTCAACGTGACCCATGACAACCACAACGGGTGCGCGGGTGATCAGCTCGTCTGCGGTATCCTCGTGGTCGTCGATGATCCGCTCCTCGATGGTGACG
>JAZOXE010000005.1:0-2360 GCA_045659525.1 Faecousia sp.
TATAGCTCAGTTGGTAGAGCAGCTGATTTGTAATCAGCAGGTCGGGGGTTCGAGTCCGTCTACCGGCTCCAAACGGAGCGTAGACAAAATTCATATTTGGGGGAGTTCCCGAGTGGCCAGAGGGGACAGACTGTAAATCTGCTGCGTATCGCTTCGATGGTTCGAATCCGTCCTCCCCCACCACAAAGAAGAACAATCCTTTCGGATTGGTCTTCTTTGTGGTAATGGGTATTTGGAGGACGGATTCGAAAGGCGGCTCTTGGCGAGTGTCCGGTGGACACTTGCAACCGCCGTGGCTTTTCCGCAGAAAAGCGAATCCGTCCTCCCCCACCAGCAAAAAGAGCCTTGTCGAAAGACAAGGTCTTTTTTCAACTAAGTGTGCCTCTTGGCACGATAAGCATACCTTCGGTGCGTGAAGTGATGCTTCGCATCGTGAAGCACCTGCGGGCGTGAGCGGCACACTTAATATTATAGTATAATGCAAATCAAATCCGTCCGCACGTCAAATCAGTAATATATAAAGCACGTTGACATTATATGCAGACTATGATACAATTACATCAAATAATAAACTTGGAGGGTATATTTATGAAGACAGTAAAAGACAAATATTTAGTGATCGGCGCTGATTTTGCGGGTTTTCCTCTAAAAGAGGTTGTTGTTGAACATTTAACGAAAAAGGGTTGGAAAATTCTTGACCTCGGCGTGAAAAAAGATAGTGATCCTAACGATACAGATCTTATGTTCCATAGAGTGGGACTGCGTGTTGGCGCAGAGATTTCGGAAGGAAATTATGAAAGAGCATTGCTGTTTTGCGGAACAGGTATGGGTATCCATATTGCCGCCAGCAAATGTCCTCACGTTCACGCAGGTGTAGTGGAAAGTCTGCCCGCTGCCCTCCGCGCCATTACGGGCAATGGTGTAAATGTGCTGGCAATGGGCGCATTTTATGTGGCTCCCCAAACTGCTTGCGATATCGCAGATGCATATCTTTCCAATGAACTGGGTTCCGGCTGGGAATGGTGGCATAATTTTTATGAATTCCATAAACTTGCAATTGATGAACTGGAAGCATTTGATTACGAAGAATATAAAAAGAATGGCTTTAAAGTAAATAAACTTGGCGATTATGAGTTGACCCTTGATTTTGACAAAAAGCCAGAATAAGTTAACCTTTTGTGGTTTGTTGTTCTTGCAAAAGACCAACTTTAAGTTGGCATCATAATAGTTCGTAACAGTCACCAAAAGTCCAACACCTTATGGCGTTGGACTTTTTATATTGAGAACGGATTTAAAAGATCGCCTTTCTGCGAAAAGCAAATCTTGCGCAATCTGTTTGCTTGTGATATGATAAAGGACAAATGTATTCCTTATGATTTGTTTACAAATTGTTCCATAATTCTTTAGTTTTATTTTAATTTTTGGCGTTACACTATGGTTAGATAACCTGCAAGGAGGCAAATATGAACGAATACTTTGAAGCAGAAGATTTTGATTTTGAAGAAGAAATTCCGGTGACGGAGCCGGTGAAAGATCCGCAGCCCCAGTATAGTCCGACCTATGTACCCCCGAAAAAGAAAGGCTGGACAGCCGGTAAAATTGTGGCATTAGCGATTTGCTGCGGCTTGATTGGCGGTATTGCGGGATTTGCCGGCGCATTCCTTGGGGGAGTGTTGCAACAGGATTCCTACCGACCGAATGATTCGTCAATGATTTTGGTTGGAAATCGGGAAGATGCCACACTGGATACCGTTCCTGTGGACACAGACAAACTGATGACTGCATCCCAAGTTTATGCGGCAAACGTAAACTCTACCGTAGGTATCACAACCTCTATCGTTACCAATTTCTGGGGATTTCAGACCACGTCTCCGGCGTCCGGTTCCGGTTTTGTTATAACAAAAGACGGATATATCGTGACCAATTATCACGTAGTAGAAGATTCCAATTCCATCACGGTCTCTCTTTATGATGGCGCAAGTTACGAGGCAAAACTCATAGGTTACGATGCTGCAATTGACTTGGCTGTGATTAAGGTTGAGGCAGAAAATTTAGTGCCGGTTATTTTGGGAGATTCGGACAATCTCCACGTAGGCGATGACGTGGTAGCCATCGGAAATCCCTTGGGAGAACTGACTTTTTCCCTCACATTCGGTAAAGTCAGCGCCCTTGACAGAGAAGTGACATTTTCCGGCAATATTACCATGGATTTAATCCAGACCGATGCGGCTATCAATTCCGGCAACTCCGGTGGCGCGTTGTTTAACCTCTATGGAGAAGTGGTAGGCATTACCAACGCCAAGTATTCCGGCTCTTCCAATAGTGGCGCGACCATCGACAATATTGGCTTTGCCATCCCC
>JAZOXE010000006.1:0-19953 GCA_045659525.1 Faecousia sp.
TGAGTTCATCGAATCTAAGCTGCAGTAATTGAAATAACCTTGTTATAGCAAACCGGCTTATAACAAGGTCGCACTAGTTGGGGAGATAGCGGTGCCCTGTAACCTGCAATCCGCTATAGCAGGAATGAATTCCTACACCAGGGCAAACAGTGTGCTGTCCGGCCCATGTAAGTGACGTTGAAGAAACGGTCCTGCGCAACGGGTTTCTGTGAACCATGTCAGGTGGGGAACCAAGCAGCATTAAGCAGAGTCTCCCGTGTGCCGCGGGGTAGCCGTTTCCGAGTCGGCTGCACGGATACCGGGCATATTGTTTATTCAAATGTAGGTGTGCGATCTTGTTATAAGCCGGTTTTTACGAAAGGAGGTACAGCCGTGTATCAGGCTTTGTATCGAAAATACAGACCACAAACCTTCGATGATGTCGTAGGTCAATTGGCTGTAACTCAAACCTTGAAAACGCAACTGGAAACCGGAAAATTGAGCCATGCATATTTATTTACCGGCTCTCGCGGCACCGGTAAAACCAGTAGCGCAAAAATATTGGCAAAAGCCGTCAACTGTGAAAATCCCATTAATGGCAATCCTTGTAATTGTTGTGCTGCTTGCCGTAGCATTGACAGTGGCGCTTGTATGGACGTGCTGGAAATCGATGCCGCATCCAACAACGGTGTTGATAACGTCCGGGATTTACGGGATGACGCAGTCTATACACCCTCGCAAGTTAAAATGCGGGTTTATATTATCGATGAAGTGCATATGCTTTCACTTTCTGCATTTAATGCACTTCTGAAGATAATTGAAGAACCGCCGGAACACTTGCTGTTCATTTTGGCTACTACAGAATTGCACAAAGTGCCCGCTACGATTTTATCCCGATGTCAGCGTTTTTCTTTCCGTCGAATCGGCATAGAGGATATTATGGAAAGACTCCTCTATGTGGCTTACCAGGAAAAAATTGACTTGGATACATCTGCCGCTCGTATTTTAGCGCGGCTTGCTGATGGCGGTATGCGCGATGGATTAAGCCTTCTGGACCAGTGCGCCTCCGCAACAGAGGGAGAATTGACTGCCGAGAAAGTGTACTCTTGTTTAGGAATTGCCGGTTTGCAGGAATGTGGAAATCTTATGAAACACATTGCGAACAAAGATGCTTCTAAGGCCCTATCAATGGTCAACCGGTTCTACTCCGAGGGCAAGGATATGAGCGCGCTTTTAGATGAACTGGCATGTTTGTGTCGGGATTTGCTTATTCTAAAAACCGCACCAAAAGAGGGGATAGCCCTTTTGTCAGGCATCGCAACTGATAAAGAAATTGCCGAACTTGTCACTCGATTTTCCGTTGGTGAATTGACGAGAAATCTCTCTGTTATTCAGCAAACGGTAGCAGGCTTCACACGCAGCGCCAGCAAAAGAACGGACACAGAACTGTGCATTGTGAATATGTGCAGGCCTGAACTGGAACTGAACCCGGATGCCATGAATGCAAGAATTACAAAAATTGAAGAACAACTTCAATTTGGTGTTGTAAATGTGAAGCCGGCACAGACCCAGAAAGAAGAAATGCCTGTTTCTGTTGATAAAACTGAAGAAATTCCTGAACCGGAAGAAGAATCGCCGCAAGTAAGACCTGATACACCAATCGGATTTTGGGCAGATTTGGTCTGTGAGTGTCGCAAGGAATTGAAAGCGCCGATTTTTGGCTATTTTTCAACATCTGACAATGCCCCTGTTCATGGCGTGCTTTCCGGGGATGTTTTAATGTTACAATGTATTAATTCTTTTACGGCCAAAATGATTAACAACACCGAAACATTAGAACTGGTTACAAGGAAAGCATCTGCTTTGCTTGGCAGAAAAATCCGGGTTACGGTTTCGGATAAAAATGTAAATATCTCAACTCAGCAACAACTCAACAAACTTTTACAGTTTGGCAAAGAACATTCGGATATCATCACCATTAAAGATTAAGGAGACTAAACATGGCAAAAGGTGGATTCCGGGGTATGCCCGGTGGTATGAATCAGGCGGCTATGATTAAACAGGCGCAGAAAATGCAGCAGGAAATGCTGCGAATGCAAGAGGAAATGGAAACAAAAACATTCTCTGCCACTACCGGTGGCGGTATGGTTACGGCTTGCGTAAATGGTAAACACGAACTCCAGAGCCTGGAAATCAACCCAGAGGCTGTTGATCCGGATGATGTAGAAATGCTTCAGGATATGATTATCGGTGCCGTGAACGAGGCTATGCGTGCCGCAGATGCCGACTCTGCAAGTAATATGTCCCGACTTACCGGCGGTCTTAATTTAGGCGGTCTGTTTTAAGGAGGCAACATGCTGAATCTTCCCACTGCGTTGCAGGAACTTGCCGAACATTTTGCAAGACTTCCCGGAATTGGCAGTAAAAGCGCCCAACGTCTGGCTTTTTATGTTCTGGATATGCCGGATGAAAATGCACAGGCCTTTGCCGATGCGATTCTTGATGCAAAACGGTCTATTCATACCTGCAGTGTTTGTCAGAATCTTACCGACCAACCAATTTGTCCAATATGCAATAATCATACAAGAGACAAGAGTGTTATCTGTGTTGTTGCAGAACCCAAAGACGTTATAGCCATGGAGCGCAGTCACGAATTTAACGGTGTCTACCATGTGTTGCACGGTGTTATTTCACCCCTGAATCACATCAGTCAGGATGATATCAAAATCCGTGAACTGTTACAGCGTGTATCGGAAGGGGAAGTGAGAGAAGTAATTATGGCTACAAACCCCGATGTAGAAGGGGAGGCTACAGCCATGTACATTTCCCGTCTTCTACGTCCCATGGAGATTAAAGTAACCCGCCTTGCATATGGTATGCCGGTAGGCAGCCAGTTGGAGTACGCTGATGAAGTAACCCTTTCAAGAGCCTTGGAAGGTAGACAAGAAATATAAGAAAAAATCCATTGGGGAAACCCAATGGATTTTTTGCATTTTACATCGTTATTTCAATAGCCTCGCGTAAGTTTTGCACGGAATGAACAGTCAAGTCATCCGGTATTTCTAACTTTTCAGACGTATTTTTCGGCAAAATGCACTGCTTAAACCCTAATCTTGCAATTTCCGCAATCCGTTGATTCATGTGAGAAACCGCACGGATTTCACCGGTTAACCCAACCTCGCCAATGGCAACAAGGTCTTTCGAAATCGGTGTATCCAAATAGGAGGAGGCTACCGCCAAAATAACCGGCAAATCTGCTCCAGGCTCATCAAGATGTAAACCGCCAATAACGTTAATATAAGCATCAAAATTGCTTAACTTTAAATTTGCCCGTTTTTCCGCCACAGCCATCAAAAGTACAGCACGGTTAAAATCAAAACCATCCGATGTTCTTCTTGGTACATTGAAAGTAGTTTTGGTCACCAAAGCCTGCACTTCCGCCAAAATTGGGCGCGTACCTTCCATCACGCAGGAAACGCAAGTGCCCGGTGCAGTTTCCGGCCGACCTTCCAACAACATCTTTGACGGATTTGGAATTTCTTTCAACCCCTTGTCAACCATTTCAAAAACACCGATTTCATTTGTAGAACCAAACCGGTTTTTCGCACCGCGAAGCAGGCGGTAGGCACTGTTACTGTCACCTTCAAAATATAAAACACAGTCAACCATATGCTCTAACACCTTGGGGCCGGCAATGGCGCCGTCTTTGTTGATGTGACCCACGACAAAAACGGTAATTCCTTTTTGCTTGGACAGTTGTAAAAGGGACATTGTACAGTCTTTTACTTGTGATACACTTCCCGGTGCAGAGTCATTTAACTCATTATATAAGGTCTGAATGGAGTCAACAATAATAACCTCCGGCTTAATGCTTTCAACAGCTTCAACCATTTCGGAAAGACGTGTTTCAGAAAAAATATAAAGGTTGTCCGGTTGTACACCAACGCGTTGCGCCCGTAGTTTAATCTGTTTTTCACTTTCTTCTCCAGAAACATAAAGTACCGTCCTCGCGCTGCATAATTGATTACAGATCTGCAATAGGAGGGTGGATTTTCCGATGCCCGGCGCGCCACCAACCAACACAAGGGAACCTACTACTGCGCCGCCACCCAAAACCCGGTCCAGTTCGCCCATGCCGGTAGAAAACCGAATTTCCGCATCCGTATCCACTTCCGGTAAACGGCGAGCACGGCGGGGTGTAGCGCCTTGGGGAAGTTTCATTTTACCGGCAGGGGAGGGCTTCTCAATATGTTCCGTAATGGTATTCCAAGCCCCGCAAGCAGAGCACCGTCCCTGCCATTTAGCCGTTTCGTTCCCACATTCCGTACAATAGAAAACAGTTTTCAGTTTTGTCATTTCTCTGTCTCCTTAAGTATATTTATGTTTATTATAGCAATCTATTTCTTTTCGGTCAAGAACTGACTGACTGTGGTTGCAATTACAGCGCAAATCTTTTCTTGATATGTTTTTGTTTGCAGTTTTGCCGCCTCTTCCGGATTGGATAAAAAACCGCACTCAACAAGTACGCCCAAACCTTTCATTTTTTCCATAATGTATATTCCGTCTGCTTTTTTGGCTTTTCGGTTACTGCCGGGGTTTAAGTAGCTCCGTAAGGCAGTTTGTAGTTTTACAGCAAGGTCATTTGCGTTCTCTCCATTGCCGTAAAACACCTGCGCACCACTGTAGCGAGAATCAGAAAAATAATTCTGATGAATACTGATAACGGTTGCGAATTGTGATGCATTTGCAATTCTGACACGTTCTTTCAGGTCAGATATTTTTTTCTGCGATATGGATTCTCCGTTTGTATGTATGGATGTATCTGTTCTACGAATCATAACGGTTTCCATGCCAAGAAAGTGACACAAATCCTCCAATCGCAGTGCAATTTCCAAATTGATATCGCTTTCTTTTTTTCCGTCGGGCGTAGACGCGCCGCCATCGACACCGCCGTGACCGGCGTCAATCAAAATTTGGCTGTTTCTTTTAACCGGAATGTTGTTTTGAAACACGTCCACCGCGTGGCTTCCGCCGATTCCAGCAAGAAAAAAGAGAAATAGCACAAGAGAATATATAGGTAGCAAAGAACGATAATGGATTCGATGGTTCATATCTGTCACCTCAAAATAACTCTATGCAAAAATTACCTCAATTTGAACAATATTTAACTTTTCATCATAGATTGACATGGAACGACAGTTCGCAATAATATGAAACGGAGGGAAACGGTTTGAATCAGAATCATCCGCACAACCACGGTGGCCAAGGGCGGTTGCCGGCAGTCGCACCGCTGGCAAATCCCTATGTGCCTTTTCAACTCGAGAATCCACCAAAATACGAGCCGAGAAAAGCTTTGGTACGAGGCACGCTTTTTCCAGGTTTGGATTTACCCTTTATGGGTATGTTCAACAAAAATGAGCAACCCATTACACCGTTAACGGAACTGCAGTGCATGGCTTTCGCACTGCAGGATTTAGCGCTGTATTTGGATACCCACAGCGATGATAAAGAGGCATTTGAATTATTTGAAACTCTACAAAAAATGAACAAAGAGGCAAAAGCAACTTATGAAAAAGAATATGGACCTCTTACGCTGTTATCGCCCATGGATGGCGGTTACAGATGGATAGATGATCCGTGGCCTTGGGAATATGCAAAGAATCGGGAGGTGTAAAGTATGTTTGTATATGAAAAGAAGTTGCAGTATCCGGTAAAAATTGATAATCCGAACCCGAAACTGGCATCAATCATTATCTCCCAATACGGCGGTCCGGACGGTGAATTGGGCGCATCTTTACGCTATTTATCACAGCGTTATTCCATGCCTTTTGATGAATTGAAAGGACTTCTGACTGACATTGGCACTGAAGAATTGGGTCATTTGGAAATGGTTGGCGCAATCGTGCATCAATTAACCAGAAATCTAAAGGACTCCCAGATACAAGACTCCGCATTTGCGCCGTACTTTGTAGACCACACCGTTGGTGTATATCCACAATTTGCCTCTGGAACGCCCTGGAACGCCGCAACTATGCAAGTAAAAGGGGATCCCATTGCTGACTTAACGGAAGATCTGGCTGCAGAACAAAAGGCAAGAGTAACTTATGATAACATCCTGCGTTTGAGCGATGATCCTGACGTTAATAATGTTATAAAATTTCTGCGCCAGCGGGAAATCAACCATTTCCAACGTTTTGGAGAGGCACTACAACTGTTGCGCGAGAAACTAAACCAAAAGAATGTGTATTATATGAACCCAGCAATGGATATATAAAAATTCCCCCGAGCAATTACTCGGGGGAATACATAAAATTATTCTTCTTTATCATCCATAAAATCCAGTTTGGATATTGGATTGGCCTGGGCCGCAATTTTCAATTCCGTATTTTCAATATGGGTATAAATTTGCGTTGTATTCAAGTTTTCGTGGCCTAAAACTTCCTGTACAGTTTTTACATCAACACCACCGGAGAGCATCATTGTTGCGGCAGTATGGCGTAATTTATGGGCAGAAAAATGCTCTGCATCCAATCCAGCCATCAAGAGGTACTTTTTAACCAACCGATGAACGGCACTGACACTAATTCGATTACTGTCACGGGAGCCAAACAGCGCTCTGTTATCAGATAAAACCTTTTTCTGACGTTCCGGAAGATATGCTTCAATGGCTTTTCGGCATGGCGTGCCAAAGTAAACAAAACGCTCTTTATTGCCTTTGCCTACAACACGCACTCTATCTTCGTAAACATCTGTCAGATTTAGCCCTACAAGTTCACTTCGACGGATTCCGCAGTTGAGGAAAAGCATTAAAATTGCATAATCGCGCTTTTCATTTGGTCCGGAAACCGCCCTCAAAAGAGATGCGGACTGTTCAAATGTCAAGTATCTCGGAAGACTTTTACGCAATTTAGGATATTCCAAATCTGCTACCGGATTCTCCGTTAGTTGCTTTGTTCGCACAGTTAAGTACTTATAAAAGGATTTCAGCGCAGACAATTTTCTTGCTCTTGCCGCCGGCGCAATACCGTAATCCGGGGCAGGGGAGTCAGGATTCGGTGTCCTTTCATTGGCAAGATAAGAGAGAAAATCAAATATATCAGATGTATCAATGTCTTTAATAAACGCAATATTTACATCTTTAATATCGATATCATCTAATCTTGTATGTACCGGCATATCATTACGCATCAATTTAATAAAACGAAGAAACATACGTAGGTCAAGGTAATATTCATGTATCGTTCTGGGGGACTGGCCTTTGATTGTTTCATGATATGTCAAAAAGTCCCGTAAAATCTGCGGACAATCGGCATATTTCTTCATAATAAACACCTCAATCTAATTTCGAACATTTGTGCGTTAAAATATGTAAACATATTTTCAATTAAATATTTATCTAAAATTTTAGCAGATTTCAAAATAGTGCAAATAATTATATAGGAGAGAACACGTAAAATGGATAACAATCAGATAAAATAGCAACCGTAAATGCGTAGGTGGATATCTTATAATAACTATATACCAATCAAATAAAAATTGCAATCCGTAGATTGGTTAATGTATTAGGAATACACTGAAGCAACGTTAGAACGATGTGGCACTAACAAAATAAAACATAGTAAAAAAATATTCGAAATCAAAACGTAGAACAGTAACAACATAAATAAGAACAACACAAGACATTGTTGTGATGAACTGAAAGAAATACCGCATATAAACTACAGTAAGTATAAAACGTCAAAAACGTAAAAAACCTTAAAAACCCAAAATTGACAAGTGGACCGTCCTTTGTAACCATATTATACCATAAACTCACTGCGAACGCAACAAAATTTTTATTTTGTTGCGTTCGTTTAGCGTTTATGTAGATATCTTCTATTTCAAGGGTTTCTATTACGTTGCGCGCTTCCCTTCATAAATTGGTGTTGAATTTGTTTTTTGAGATTAAAATTTATGTTTTGATTTTTCTAAATCGATTTATGCCTGATAAAAATTTTTTACTTACAAAGTTTATGTCTTTTGAATACAATCAAAAAATTTTAATTACGCAATATAACATCTGCGTCTTATTGTAACCTCTACCCTTTTACGACTTATAGTAAAATGTTAACGCATGAATTCTTATACTTTACTTTTCACATAAAATCTTGTAAAATGTAAATATAATTTAATGTAATGGAGTGAATACAATGCCAATTAGAAGAATCGGTGTTTTAACAAGCGGCGGTGACGCACCGGGTATGAACGCCTGCGTACGTTCCGTTGTTCGTACTGCTTTACACCATGGAATAGACTGCTATGGTATTCGCAGAGGCTACAACGGCTTAATTACCGGCGACGTAGTACATTTAGATGAAAAAAGCATTTCCCACACCATCAACCGTGGCGGTACCATTCTCTATACTGCTCGCAGCAAGGAATTTTATACAGAAGAAGGTCAACAAAAGGCCGCATCTACTTGCAAATTTCTGGGATTAGACGGAATTATTGCCATTGGCGGCGACGGAACGTTCCGTGGCGCCCGTGCGCTCTCCCAGCACGGCGTAAATGTGGTTTGCATCCCAGCTACCATTGATAACGATATTAGTTGCACAAACTACTCTATTGGCTTTGATACTGCAGCAAATACTGCCATCGAATGTATTGACCGTTTGCGGGATACAATGCAATCCCATGAGCGCTGTTCCGTTGTAGAAGTTATGGGTAGAAATGCCGGTTTCTTGGCAATGTATGTAGGTCTTGCCGTAGGCGCAACCGCAGTATTGGTTCCTGAAGAACCCATTGATTTTCAGCGAGATGTCATCGAAAAGTTTCGCCAGGCGCGGTTTAACGGATTCACCCACTATATGATTGTTGTTGCAGAAGGCGCCGGCTCTGCTGCGGAAATTGCAGCGCAAATCAAGGAATCCATTGATTTAGACCCTCGCGTAACAGTACTTGGCCACATTCAGCGCGGTGGCACCCCCTCCGGTCGTGACCGGGTAAACGCCACAAAAATGGGTTTTTTAGCGGTGGAACTTCTGTTACAAGGCAAAACCAACCGCATTGTTTGTACAAATAACGGCAATTTTACAGATGTCGATATCACAGATGCCCTGTCTATGTCAAGGCGTATTCAAAAAATGGAAGTTGAAGTACTTGCCGCTATGACCGGCATCTGACACTATCCCCTATCATACAAAAAAGGTCAATCACCCATTGGGCTGATTGACCTTTTTATGCTTTGGGATGGCACTTTTCATAAACAGATTTTAACTTCTTATTCACCATATTGGTGTAAACTTGGGTTGAAGAAATATCGCAGTGTCCCATCAGTTCCTGCAAAGAACTTAAATCTGCACCGTTTTCAAGCAGATGTACAGCAAAACTATGGCGCAAAGTATGTGGTGTGATTTCCTTGTCAATATTTGCACTATCCTGGTAGTGTTTCAAAATCTTCCAGAAACCCTGGCGGCTCATTCTCGTTCCATTTACATTTACAAACAGAGCCGATTCATCGGGGTCAGAAAGCATTGAGGCTCTGATATCCCGCACATAAACAGACAACGCTTTCAAGGCGGCAGGATACAACGGTACCACTCTGGTCTTTTTGGAATTGTTGCACTTAATGATTCCAACTTCCAGATTGACATCATCTACATCCAAATCAATCAGTTCCGTGACGCGGATGCCGGTAGCATACATAACTTCTAACATCGCCTTATCCCGGTATCCCTTTGCATCTACGCATACCGGTTGAGACAGCAGCAGTTCAATTTCGCGGCCAGTAAGAATTTGCGGAAGTTTCTTTTCACCACGGTCAACATGAATATCCATAACCGGTGAGCGCTCCAAAAAACCGGATGACACAAGGTAAATGTAGAAATTCTTTAAACTTGCCAAACATCTTGACGTTGTAGCCGCAGACTTTCCGTTTGAACCTTGCTGGCGCAAATACTCACTAATATTCAGTTGTGATGCATCCAAAACATCCGCCTCAAATGTCACGGAAAGCCAATCAGCAAACTGGCGAATATCCCGCATATAGGAAGCGATTGTATTGTTGGATGCCTGTTTTACCTTAGTCAGGTAATTTTCATAGGCATGAATCAGGTCCAACATGAATTAGTAAGTCCTTCCCTACTGAAATATCCTTATAACAAAAGGAGAAATATAATTGTAATCCAACGTATACACAATAATTGCAGAAATCACCAAAAACATAGCATCAGAAAACAAACTATCCGTTTTACCGGAAATATGACGCACTGAAAAAAGTAAAAAAGCAAAGGAGGTAATGCAGTCGGAAAACATTAGCAATGGCGCAATCAACCACCCGGCTGTGGAAAACGCAAAATATGCAGCATACGCGCTAAAAGCAAAAGCAAAACCCTTCGCAAATATCAATAAATATATAAAATGCGGTTTGTGAATATAGACAACGCAAACCGACAATAAAATCAGTAAGGAAAATAAACAAATCAAATTCGGCAGATTCACTTCCGAATGTGCACAATTTTGAACAATTACGTACAAACGTTCACCGACTCCCCTGGCAGTCAAAACGCCTATCAATAAACCAATGCACCAAAAAAATGCAAGTATAATTGTATAATTAGAACCAAATGAACTTTTATGAAAAAAGCGTTTTTTTGTTGACATTTTTCTTCATCCTCCGAAACGAATTCAATAAAATGACGGAGTAATAATATATTTAAAAATGTCAACCCTCAAGAAAAGTCGATTTCCTAAATACTATACACCGAAATCTATTGAAAAGCAAGCAAAAAAGCGGAAAATCCCCATTTTTGTAAATTATGCCCATTTTTATGTAAACATCGTTATGTAAACCAAATGAACCAAACTTACAATATTAGTTGTCATTTTCAATTATTTTCAAGATATTGTTTTTTTAATGTAATTTTATCACCATATATAGTTTTTGCAATTTTTCTTGCAAAAATCAGCCGAGGGTAAAATTTATTTACCTACGGCTGATTTTTGTACAACTTAACGACTACGGTATTTTTTTCTTCTATTAGAACCATCTGTTTTTAAACCAATTATACAAGAAAGCGCCCCTCCCGCTATAATCATAGTGATTTTAATTAGAACGTTGTTGAAAACGCCATCCAGCAACAAGAAGTTCGTACACAACAACAAAATGACTATCACCCCCACGGTAATCCCCGCTATCAGCGCATACTGCGACTTATGTAACATAACAGATATCAAACAGCCAACCATCGAAGAAACCAACAGTGCAACAATCGCAATAGGTTCAATCGCTGAAACCGGAACAGTCTCTACATTTAACAAAAACGCCGCAACCGCTCCAAACACCATTATCAAAACAACAAAAGCGGCCACACCTATAAAAATTGCAGGTATCATTTTCATTGTTTCCGGTTTATAAGTTCGTCCCTTTTTCATATCCCCCTCCCCTTTCTTGTACATTGTATTCTCACGAAATAAAAAAAGAACAGAGGCATACGCCTCTGTTCTTTAACATTATTAACAATCAGAACTGTGCCGCAAAAGATTTTAACAATTTTTTTGTGCTGTCAACATCCGAACCTACTGCAGTAAAGTAGTATTTCACCTTGGGCTCTGTTCCGGACGGCCGCACAATGACACTACCGGAATCTCCCAGAATATACTCCAAAACATTCGATTTGGGAAGTTTGATTTCAATCTTGTCTCCAGTCACACAATTCACATCGATTCTCTGGGCATAATCTCGGATTTGTGTCACCGGGACGCCGCCAATTGTAGCAGGAGGCGTATGCCTTAAGTCTGCCATCAGTTTTGCTGCTTTCTCCATCGCATCCGCACCGGTAAGTTCAACGCTCTTCACGCTGGCCAAATAGTAGCCGAAAGTTTCATATACTTCCTGCAAAGCATCCAGGATTGTCTTCCCCTGCAGTTTAAGAGATGCCGCCAGTTCACAAACCAGCATAGATGCGACCACAGCATCCTTATCCCGGGCATATGTGCCTTTCAAGTATCCGCAACTTTCTTCAAAACCAAAGATGAATCTATCTTCTTTACCTTGTTCTTCCAGCGCAAGAATTTCACCGCCAATATACTTAAAACCGGTTAATACCGCTTTAATTGTGACACCGTATTTTTCTGCAATTCTGTCAGCAAGGGGCGAGGAAACAATACTGCGCACAACAATGTTTTCTTTTGATACGCCATTTTTTTCTTCCATTGCCCGCAGAATATAATTCAGCATGAGGCATCCAAGTTCATTACCGCTTAATTTCCGGAACTTTCCATTTTCAGGAACCGCAATTGCAACTCTATCACAATCAGGATCTGTACCCAGTATCACATCACAAGGTACGGTATTTGCAACTTTATAACTCTCATTGAGTGCCGCATCTGTTTCAGGATTGGGATATTCGCAAGTTTTAAAATCGCCGTCAGGTTTTTCCTGGCAGGAAACAATATTGATGTTTACGCCAAGGCGGCCCAAGACCTCTCTTACAGGTTCATTGCCGGTACCACAAAGGGGAGTATAGACAATATTAAGGCCGGCTGCACTAATTTTTTCAGGTGCTACGGCTTCACCCATGACCGTTAAATAATATTCTTCCCATAAGGATTGGGGAATATATGAAATCAAACCATTCTCTAAATACGCTTTAAAGGTCATCTTCTCTGGCGCAAAATAAGGAATTTCGCTAATTTTGTCTGTTACAATTGCCGCCGGCTCATCCGTCATTTGGCAGCCATCAGGTCCGTAACACTTTACGCCATTATATTCACCGGAGTTGTGGCTTGCAGAAATGACAATACCGCATCCGCAACCTAATTTTCGCACCGCGTAGGAAAGCATAGGCGTCGGCGCAAGTCTGTCATAAAGATAAGTGTGGATTCCCGATTCAGCGAATGCAACTGCGCAAACTTCCGCAAACAATCTGGAGTTGTGTCTGGAATCGTAACCGATTGCCGCAATTTGGGGCAGATCAGTTCCGGAAAGCCACGCCGCCATTCCTTGTGCCGCTCTGCGCACGGTATACCGGTTTAAACGATTTGTACCAATCCCCATTACGCCGCGCATACCGGCAGTGCCAAATTGCAAATGAGAACCAAAACGGCTTTTCATTTCTTCTGTATCATTTTCAACAGCGGTAAGTTCTTTCAACTCCTCCGGTGTAATATTGCTCTTCCATTGAGATAACAGTTCTTTCAATTCCATAAACCTCCTAATTATTAAAGGAACCGGCTCAAACATTCAATTTTGAGCCGGTTCTCTATTTGTAATTAAATCTCAGAATCAACAATTGCAGCAGCGCGCTTTTCTTGAGAATCAATCAGTGCCTTAAACTTTGTACGGGTATCCCGAACATCTTCAAGGGACATAGAAATTGCTTCTTCGGTGCGGCGCAGAGCATCGTCCATGTAATCATTACTTGCCTTACGCAGTTCTGCCATACGGGCTTGAGTCTGGATAACCATTTCCTGGCACTGTCTCTTGGCTTCCTGATAAATAGCCTCTTCAGCAACCATTTGTGCAGCCTTATCTTGTGCCTGGCGAATCAGGGATTCAGCCTCGCGGCGAGCCTGACCAATCAATTCATTGCGAGATTCTACAATGGTACGGGCCTGCTTCAGTTCTACCGGCAGTTGGGCGATAACTTCATCCAACATATCCAGAACCTTATCGCGCTCCAGGATGCACTTGTCGGCGCCTAAAGGCAGCGCTCTTGCCTCCTGCACCATGTCATATAACGCGGAAATGATATCTTCGATAGTTTGCTCGTTCATTTTCTTTCTCCTCCTTGGCGTGTATCAGCGATTCGCTGTTTGAATACTGGAATAACGGGCAGTGGCAAAAAGTCGGAAAGATCAACATCATAATTGCCCAACTCTTTAACCGTGCTGGAACTAAGATAAGTAAACTGATGTTCCGCTGTAAGAAACATCGTATCCAAATCCGGATTAATTTTTCTATTAATCAAAGCCATTTGAAACTCATTCTCAAAATCAGAGCCCGCTCTCAATCCCTTAACAATCACGCAACTGCCCTTTTTTCGGGCGTATTCTGCAAGCAGTTCATCCGATGCGTCTACTTCCACATTGGGAATATCTCCAACAACGGAACGAATCATATCCACTCTCTCTTCCTTTGTAAATAAGGGAGATTTTGCTGAGTTAGACATAACGCATACGATTAAATGATCAAAAATATTTGCAGCGCGTCGAATAATATTTAAGTGCCCGCTGGTAATAGGGTCAAAACTGCCGGGGTATATGGCAATCTTCATATATCCGCCCTCAATCCTTGCGATAGATTGTCAAGAGCGTACTGCCGTACTTATAATCCCGGGAATTTGAAAATCCGGAATAAGAGAACAAAAGTTCCTTTCCGACAGGGCGTTCCGTGACTATTATACCACCAGATTGCAAAATGTCAATTTCTGTTATCATTTTTAATGCATTTTCCAGAAAATTTTCTGCATATGGGGGGTCAAGTAGGATAATTCCATACTTTTTCGTGTTTCTTTTTAGAAAACTTTGGTAATCACTGCATACAACACTGCTCAAATCAGCAAAACGAGTTTTTTGCAAATTCTCTCGTATCAGTTTGCAAGCCGCTTCACTTTGGTCCACAAAAACGGCGGATTTCGCGCCTCTGCTTAAGGCTTCTATTCCCAATTGACCGGTTCCTCCAAACAAATCTAAAACATCGGTGCCAGGCAAATCAAATTGAATAATACTAAACAATGCCTCTTTTACTCTGTCAGATGTCGGCCGGGTCTGCATACCGTTGGGTGTTTTCAGTGTAACCCCTTTTGCCGTACCGGAAATCACCCGCATAGGCTTTACTCCTTTTCCTCACTGTGAAAATGTTGATATACCGAATATGCTACATCCTTCGGTAAAATACGTTGTAAATCCGCCATTTCCGCGGATGCGATTGCAGATATGCTCTTAAATTGTTTTAAGAGCAACTCTTTACGTGTTTTCCCAATACCGGAAATGCTGTCAAGTTCCGAATATCGCATTTTCTTCCCGCGCAATTTTCTGTGATATGTTATAGCAAAACGGTGGGTTTCTTCTTGAATGTTCCCGATCAACGAAAACAAAACAGGCTGATGGTCAATGGCAATTTCATCCCCGGATGGTGTAACAAGGGCGCGTGTCCGATGGCGATTATCTTTTACCATCCCGTATACTGGAACAGAAATCTCAAGTTTTTCCAAAACCGAAACTGCAATGGCTGCATGGTTGGCACCGCCGTCAACTAAAAGCAAATCCGGTAATACATCAAACCCTGCCGTACCTTCTTTGTAGTGCGCAAATCGCCGTGTCAGCGCTTGCCGCATAGATGCATAGTCGTCTTGCTCCGTGAGGTCTTTAATCTTGAATCGCTTATACTCCCCTTTTTTGGGTTTGCCGTTCATGAACACAACCATACCGGCAACAATATCCATTCCTGCCGTGTTGGAAATATCAAAAGATTCAATCCGATTTAGTGTGGGGATACCAATTGTTTTCCCCAAAAGCCGAATGGCACCTTGATGCTTTTCTTCGGCGGTAGTAATGCGGTCAATTTCCTCTTTTGCGTTCTGGTTTGCCAGTTCCACAAGGCGTAGATTATCCCCTCGTGCAGGAACACGAATATATACCCTTTTCTCCATTTTTTCAGAGAAAAGTTGTTCAATCAACTCCATGTCCTCCACTTTGAATGGCAATAATATAGTTTTCGGAGCAATTCTCCTCCCTAAATAATATTGCTTCAGTAAACTTGAAACGGTTTCATCTTTCCCGGCATCTGCGCTGATAATTTCAAAATCCTTATCCAGCAGATTGCCCTCATGAAAATGTAAAATCGTAAAACACGCATTCTTGTCCGACTGAAAATAGCCAATTACATCTGTATCTGTGTTTCTTCCTGCTGTCACAAGTTGTTTCTTCCCCAGCGCCTCCACTGCATTTAATCTGTCGCGGAGAGTCGCAGCCAGTTCAAAATTCATATTTTCAGAAGCATCAAGCATATTTTTCCTTATAGATTTTGCCACTTCGTTATAGTTGCCCAACAGTAATTGTCTTGCTTGCTCCATCAAAGCATAGTAACGCACTTGTGGCAAAAATGTTTGACACCAACCGCTACATTGATTCATGTGATAATTCAGACAAGGGCGGTCTTTTCCTATATCTCTGGGAAACTTTTTACTGCACCCTGGCAACAAATACGCAAGTCGGATAGACTCTAAAATTGACTGAGTTACACTTCGGCTCCCAAAAGGCCCAAAATATTCTGCACCGTCGTTTTCCGGTTTATTTACCATTGTGATTGTAGGGTACTTCTCTCGCATATCTAAGCGCAAATACGGAAATCCTTTATCATCTTTAAGAAGAATGTTGTATTTCGGCATATGTCGCTTGATAAGAGAACACTCCAGTACCAACGCTTCAAATTCTGTGTTTGCAACAATATACTGAAAATCAAAAATCTTGCTGACCATCTGCCGTGTCTTTGGACTATGCCCCGCAGTGTCTTGAAAATACTGACTTACTCTGTTTTTTAATTTTTTTGCCTTACCGACATATATAATACTCCCCTCTTGATCCTGCATAAGATATACGCCGGGAAGCAGAGGCAGACTGTTGGCCTTATTTTTCAGTTCTTCAAAAATCATAAGCCTTGCTCCAAACAAACCGCCTCAACGCAATATGACATGCATTGAGGCGGAATCAGTTAAAACTTAGTATACATCCCGCTGAAGCAACGCTTCAAGGGCATCAATAGCCTCCTGCTCATCAGCGCCGGAAGCGGAGATTGTTACCGTAGTGCCGGTTAAAATTCCCAAAGTCATAATACCAAGCAAACTTTTGGCATTCATTTTACGGTTATTAGATTCCAAAGAAATTACGGAATCAAATTCATTTGCCTTCTGCACAAAGTATGTAGCCTGCTTATTGTGCAGACCGGATTCACAGGTAACTGTGACCTCTTTTGTAATCATTATTTTGACACTCCTTATGTGGAAATAATCTCAATCAATTACTGATATGATATCAAATATACAGAAAAAGTCAACCGATTTAAAATTAATTTCCTAAAATTGGAAAAATCAAACAAACTCAGCAATAGTTACGCTGTGTTCACCTTCCCCGTAAACGCCCAACCGGAAATGTTTAATAAACTTGTTTTTCTTTAATGAAGCGTGTACAGCACTACGAAGCACACCCGTTCCTTTGCCGTGAATGATGCGAACACTATGGAGTTTTCCACGCATGGCTTCATCCAGATACCGTTCCAAAACGCAAATTGCTTCCACAGAATCCATACCTCGCAAATCAACTTCACCGGCAGTTGCTTTCACCTGCATTTGTTTTCCGGAATGGGCAGGTCTAACGCTTTTCTCTTTGTAGGGATTCTCATTTTCCAACAGATACACTTCATCTTGTTTTGCGGTTAATTTCAGCACGCCCGCCTGCAACTGCAACGTTCCGTCTTTGTTAATTGCAAGAACGCTTGCCTTTGCGCCAATTTTTAGCAGTTCTACTGTATCACCAACAAGAATATCCCTGGAGGACGCAGGTCGGTTTTGTGCGGAACGTTTTGTTTGCAGTTTACTTTGCGCATCATTGAGTTTTCTGCGCACCTCTGCCTGCCGCAGGTTTACATCCTGTATATCTCCAAATTCCGCAATTTGTTTGCGGATGGCTTTGAGTTCATCGGCAGTTTCACCGGCGACACGGCGGGCATCTTCAATTATTTCTCTGGCTTCGGCTCTGGCAGATTCCATTGCCTTTTCCCTTTCAGCCTCAAGGCGTTTACTAAACTCCTCGCTTTGCTTTTTGATGTTTTCTGTTTCTTGCCGCAAATGCTCTGCTTCACGGCGTGCGAATTCCATTTGCTGACGTTGCTGCTCCAACTGGGTTAATACATCATCGAAATCCTTGTCGTTCTTTCCCACAAGGTCGGATGCTTCTTTCAGAATTTCTTCAGGCAGACCTAATTTTCTGGAAATGGCAAAAGCATTTGACTTCCCCGGTACGCCAATCAGCAATTTATATGTTGGACGTAATGTTTCAACGTCAAACTCGCAGGACGCATTTAGTACGCGTTCTGTTCGCATAGCATATAACTTTAGTTCTGCATAGTGGGTCGTAGCAATCACGCGGCTACCCATTTTTCGACAAAATTCAATAAGGGAAATAGCAAGTGCTGCACCTTCTGCCGGGTCGGTACCTGCACCAAGTTCATCAAATAAAACAAGGGTTCTGTTGTCACATTGTTCCACAAGGTCCACAATGGTGCGCATGTGACTGGAAAACGTGGATAAATTTTGGGCGATTGACTGTTCATCGCCAATATCTGCAAGAATAGAGTCAAAAGTAGACAGGACGCTGTCGGATGATGCAGGAATATAAAGACCGCACTCTGCCATCAAAGTTAAAAGGCCAACGGTTTTTAGGGTGACAGTCTTTCCGCCGGTATTCGGCCCGGTAATAATCATAACATCAAAATCAGAACCCAAGCGCACAGATATCGGAACTACCGATTTCTTATCAATCAAAGGATGTCTTGCGTTTCTCAAGTCTACTTTTCCCTGATCGTTCATAACCGGCAAACTGCCGTTCATTTTATCGGCAAGCCGGGATTTGGCAAACAACACATCCAAATGCACCAACAAATGGAAATTCTGATTAATTGGCTCTTGATATGCAGCAGTTTCAGCGGAAAGTTCTGAAAGGATCCGTTCAATTTCCTTTTTTTCCTTTAACTCCAATTCCCGCAGTGCGTTATTGGCATTCACCGCAGACATCGGTTCGATAAAATAGGTTGAACCAGTTGCAGACACATCATGGACAAGGCCGGGAATATCGTTTTTACATTCACTTTTTACCGGCACAACATATCTACCCTGGCGAATCGTTATGATAGGTTCTTGCAAGTATTTTGAAAAAACAGGAGAAGATATTACCTTTTGCAATCCCTCTTTAATTTTACCGCCTTGTATGCGCATATGTCTGCGTATATCTGCCAGTTCAGGGCTGGCCGCATCCGCAATCTCTTCTTCAGAAAGGATTGCTCGGGAAATCATCTCCTCCAGGTGTTTATTGGGAACAAGCATGCGAAAATACTGCGCAAGCACATTATCCTCATCTTCATCCCGAATGTAATCCTTTGCAGCGGATGCGCAACGAAGTACCGACGCAATGCATAGAAGTTCTTTCGGTTGCAAAACTCCACCTCTATTTGCACGTTCCAGCGAATCGGAAACATCTATAAGACCCGCAAAAGACGGATAGCCCTTATGCATACTAAGCACAAAGGCCCCTGTGGTCTGTTCTAAGTCGGATTCCACTTCCGAAATGTCTGACTTTGGTTGCAACTGTAAACACGCATTCTTTCCTGCAGCGCTACATGCACACAAAGAAAGTTCTTCCAAGATATGTATTAGTTCCAGTTTCTCCAAAGATTTTTGGTAAAGTGTAGACATTTTTTGTTCCCCTAACTCCTATGAAATCAGCAAGGATTTATAAAAATCCAACGCTGAAAAACCTCTCTCTAATTGGGTGCAAAGATAACTTTCCGCGATATTTGACAATTCTTCCGTAGATGTTTCTCCAATTTGGAAAGAAAAAATACGTTTTGCATCACTATAGCAGATGTAACGCATAGCATCCAGCGCCCCCGCGCCTATGGGCATACGAATTCCATCCGTGTTTCCGTTTTGGCACTTTAAACATTCTAACCGTCCTTGGGAAATATTAAATCTCTCCGGGTTTTCTTTGCCACAACTTCGGCAACCACTCAAATCCGGCATATAACCGGCAAGACAAGCAATTCGCAACTCATAAATGCACTTGATCAGGCATTGATTACCCTCCGGTTTTGAAAGCATATAAAGACTGTTAAGCAGTAATGACAAAACTTCCGGATTTGATATATCTTCCTGGGAAATCAGTTCTGCCACTTGGGCAAAATAAGTACCTAACGCCAGTTTGCAGATATCTCTGTGAATC
>JAZOXE010000007.1:0-2911 GCA_045659525.1 Faecousia sp.
CGGCGGATATTGACTCCGGTTCTTCTACGAAAAACCCCACCAAGGTTTCTGCCAGTGGATAATTGGTAACAGCAAATACTCCGCCAACCACCAGCACCAAAACACAACACCAAAGCATACTTTTCAGTAAACTTTTATTCTTTCCGGCGCCAAAAAACCTCCCGCAGAAAATTGTCGCTGTTTGGGACATAGTAGTCAAAGCGCCATAATAAATAGAATTAAAGGTATTGGCCGCAGTTGCGCCAGCAACAGACAACTCTCCAAAACTGTTAATAGAAGACTGCAGCACCACATTGGATACTGACAAAATACACGCTTGCATTCCGATTGGGATACCGGTTCGCAATATCCGAACTGTTTCCGTCTTATAGAATTTTAGTTCCCGGAAATTCATGCGGTACGCGTCATCCATTTTTAAAAGGTCCCGTACCACAAGAAATGAAGAAATCATTTGAGAAACCAATGTTGTTGCCGCAATGGCAGCCACTCCCCAACGAAAAATTGCTACAAAAATGAAATTCAGAACCACTTTCACGCCGCCGCCAATAAACAAATATATAAGTGGCTTTTTTGTTTGGCCTTTTGCGCGGAGTATTGCCGCGCCAAAATTATACACAGAATGAAATAATAAGCCGCTGAAATACACCTGCATATAGGTGGTAGAGGCGGAAAGAATCCCACTGGGTGTTCCCATAGCCATTAGCAGCGGTTTACAGAATATAACACCCAACATACCAAAACCCACACCCAAAAACAGACTCATTGTCATTGACGTATGAACCGCCTTATGGATGGACTGGCTGTTTTTCTCTCCCTCCATTTGCGCAACCACCGTACTGACACCGATAGATATGCCGATCAGCATATCCATAATCAGTGTTGTTAAATGTCCCGTGGCGCCCACTGCCGCTAACGTCATCTCGCCAGCGAAATTGCCTGCTATCAGATTATCTAAAATAATATAGAGTCGCTGAAGAAGATTCGTCAGCAAAAGCGGTATGGTAAATTTTACAATTTGGGAAAACAAGTCGCTATCTTTCGGTTTTATATTTCGGGTATGCAATTGCAACATCTCCTTTATTCTTCACATCTCATATTGGGTTTCGTTTTAAAATGGCGCTTGAGCAACAGCAGTACCGCAACACCTAAAATGGGAAAAACTGCCGTCAGCAACATGCCCACTTTCATACCGATTTGTTCCACTGGAACGTGAAGGGACGCTGCCAAATTCTCACCCCACGCGCTTATAGAGACGTTATCCACAACCACGCCCATACCTTGGGGCGCAATCGATGCGCCAAAATCACCGCCAGCAGCCATTAAAGCATAAGCCGCTACCCCAGCGTGTGGAATCTTTTCTTCCATATAAATCAAAATTCCGGGCCAAAGCATCGCTGTAAAAATTCCGGTCAGAGCGCAGGCAATCACAGAAATCATCACATTACCGGAAAGTCCAACAGTTAAATAGCAAAAAATCGAACCAAGCATACTCACAAAAAGTACGTTATAGATATTCTTTCCGCGCTTTGCGTACCAAGTTCTTGTAAGGCCTAAAAGCACCGCGAAAGCGGCAGTGCCTAAAATATCACCCACAACCTTGGGAATCAACAAAGCCTGTTCCATATAGGCAGATACCCAGTTCGTCATTGTCATCTCTGTGGCGCCGCCTAAAAAGATACAAATAGCGCACAGCGCCAACCCAACTGACTTGCGCTTCGCCTTCTCCCCTTTTTCCTCATTATGGGAAAGATTCATTTCCGGCATTGCCGACAGGTGAAACAGCACACTGGCGATCACAGGCAGAACTGCCCAAAACAGTGTTAAATACACCCAATTTTCTCTTCCGAACACCCATATAAACAGGGCGCTAATTACGCAAACCGTGAATACTCCGTAGGCATACAGAGAATGCAGCGCGCTCATATCCCGATCCGGGTTATCCGAGGGAAGGGCCGCCACAAGAGGGTTCATAAGCACCTCTGCTAACCCCGCAGCAACGGAGAAAATCACCGTTCCCGCCACCAATCCTGCATAGGTATACTGGGGAAAGAAATATGGTACAAGGGCGTATATACCAAGACCAAATGCGGTCAGTAGCGGCATATTCCGAATGATGGGAGGGATATTAAAATGTTTGGAGAAAAAGGAAAACAACAAGTCGACTATCAGTTGGGTGCAAAAATTCACCAATACCAACGTGCCAAGCAAGGTGTAGGATATGCCATAAAGGTCGTGAAATGTTGCGAACAATATCGGCGGCAGACTAAACGCCGAGGACATCGCAAGATTGGCGTAAAAACAGGTAAACTTTGTTCGTTTGAATTCCATTGTCAGCACAGGTCTAACCTCTTACTTCCAAAGGCAATTCCAGTTTTGAATGAAGTATTCTACTCCGGAATATACCGTAGTTACTACAATAACACCGGTAACCACCCATGCCAATACGGGGAATGTGGGAAATGCCATTAAAACACACAGACCAATCATTGTGCTTGCAGTTTTCACTTTTCCGCTCCAACCGGCGGCAATTACCTTTCCTTTGCCTACCGCCACCAAACGCAAACCGGTAACGGCAAATTCCCGGGTAAGTACAATCATCAATGCCCAAGCAGGCATTTGTCCCCACTGACAAAACATTGTCATTGCGGCAATGGTAAGAAGTTTATCCGCAAGGGGGTCTAAAAACTTTCCGAAATCGCTGACCTGATTATATTTCCTGGCAATAAAGCCATCAATATAGTCAGTCAAACTGGCAATAATGAACACGCCTAAAGACACCCACATCCACAGATTGGGCTGCCCGCCGCTTAAGTACATAAACACCATATATACCGGGATAAATGCCACACGAATCAATGTGATTTTACTTGCTGTTGTCATTTCTATTCCTCCACTAAATAGCCGGACAAAT
>JAZOXE010000008.1:0-4056 GCA_045659525.1 Faecousia sp.
AGAAAACGTGGAATTTATATGGGATACCACCCCGGTTGAATTCCTATACGGTGAAAAAATCACCGGTGTAAAACTGTGCAATGTAAAAACCGGCGCGCTTTCGGAACTTGCCTGCGACGGTGTGTTTGTCAGCATCGGCAGAAACCCCGCCACAGATTTGGTAAAGGGTATTTTGGAATTGGACAACCAAGGCTATATTGTTGCAGATGAATCTACAAAAACCCCCATCCCCGGCGTATACGCGGTGGGCGATGTGCGTCAAAAGGCTCTGCGACAAGTTGTTACCGCCGTTGCCGACGGCGCCGTTGCCGTACACCATGCAGAAGAATACCTGGCAACACTGTAATTTCTCTATTGCCCGCTTTCATTAAACAACAAAAACTCCCGGGATGCTATCACATTCCGGGAGTTTTCTGTCGTTATTCTGTTTACATTTTCGCAAACTGCCGATTTTAGTCCAGTTTCAAATCTCCGTCTTTCACCCAACCCAGTTTTCTGCAAACTGCGTTAATCAGCGGACAAATCACTGCGGGCAAGACAACGCATACCAAGGCAAGGCCTGCCCAGTGCATTACATCGGGCGTAATCGCTTGCGCGCCTTTCTTAATTGCTTCTGCGCTGGGCGTTACCCAACCGGTCCATACACCAATAGGGCCTACCAGTCCGCAGGTGCCCATTCCGGAGGAAATAGGCGCTCCGTTCATCTGCAACTTAAATACGCAGGTGGCAATCGGCCCGGTAATCATGGATGTAAGGATTGGCGCAATCCAAATCCGGGGATTCTTTACAATGTTACCCATTTGTAGCATAGATGTGCCCAAACCTTGAGACACCAAACCGCTCCAGCGATTTTCCCGGAAAGACATCACAGCAAAACCAACCATTTGGGCGCAACAACCGGCAACCGCCGCGCCGCCTGCCAAGCCTACCAATCCGAAAGATGCGGCAATGGCAGCGGAAGAAATGGGCAGTGTCAGTGCAATACCCATAATGGCAGAGACCAAAATACCCATTAAAAACGGCTGTAAATCCGTTGCCCACATAATCAGGTCTCCCACTTTGTTAGCAGCACTGCCTAATGCCGGCGCCCACCATGCAGAAAGCGCCACACCGATGCCTATCGTAACCAGTGGTGTTACTAAAATATCAATTTTTGTTTCCTTGGAAACGGCTTTGCCAAATTCTGCGGCAAAAATGGCCACAAACAGTACTGCCAAAGGTCCGCCGGCTCCGCCTAACGCGTTGGCGGCAAAACCAACGGGAACCATAGAAAACAGAACAAGGGGCGGACAGTGTAACGCATAGCCGATAGCCACTGCCATAGCCGGGCCGCTCATAGCCATTGCCAAACCGCCTACGGTATAATCTGCGCCGCTGATTGTCGCCACAACCCGGGTAAGAAAACCGATGTGAAACTGCTGGCCAATCGTGTTGATAATCGTGCCAATCAGCAAGGAGCAGAAAAGCCCCTGGGCCATAGCGCTGAGGGCATCAATACCATAGCGCTTTGCGGAAATTTCGATGTCTTTGCGTTTGAGAAACGCCTTTAGTTTTCCCATATTTTCACCTCATTATTTTGCGCCCTCTTTGGGCGTCCTTTAATTGATAGTATTATAGAACTATGAAAATCTTTTGTCAACGCAGTAACATTTGCTTTTTCCCGGTTTTTGCGGAAAAAGGTTGTATTTTTTTATAATCTGTGGTATACTGCCAGTAAATCAGTGAAATTAGGAGGTTTTCCTATGGCGAATATGCAAAATTTTCGTTCTGCTTTTCGCGGTTTTAACCGGGAAGACGTTGTTCGTTACATTGAATATTTGAACAATCAGCACACCGCCCAAATTGCCCAACTGAATAGCCAGTTACAGGCAGCGCAAGAAAATGCTTCAGATGTTGACCTGCATGCGCAGTTGGATGCGGCTTTGCATCGTTGCGAGGAACTGGAAGAGAAACTGAAAAACGTCGGCAGCGCTCCCCCCACCGACAGTGAACTGGAAGCCTACCGCCGGGCAGAACGGGCAGAGCGCATGGCTAACGACCGGGCGCAACAGATTTACGCCCACGCCAATTCGGTTTTGGCAGAAGCCACCAAAAAAGCCCAGGAAGCATCTGTTAAAATTGCTGGTGCTGCAGACTCCATTGCCAGCCAGTTGGCACAGTTCCAAAGCGCTGTAACCGATTCCAAGGAAACTATGCGGGAAGCAGTAGATACCTTATACGCCATCCAATCTGAAGAATAATCACCGCGGGTGTGCCCAGCACACCCGCTTTTATATTGAGGTGCTATTATGAATGTTTATGTGCCGGCATATTACAATCAATTCCAGTGTCTTGCAGGAAAATGCCCGGACAGTTGTTGTAAAGAATGGGTAATTGATATTGACGCAGATTCTGCCGCAAAATACTTTTCTATGGAAGGCCCCTTGGGGGACAATCTACGCCAATTTCTCAAAAGTACCGAGGATGGAACGATTTTGGAAATCAAAAATGGGCGATGTCCTATGTGGCGGCAAGACGGACTTTGCGAAATTCAGGCGCAGTTGGGACACGACGCCCTGTGTAAAACCTGCAGAGAATACCCGCGAATCCGCCACGACTATGGTGACTTCGTTGAGTTAGGACTGGAACTCTCCTGTCCCGAAGCCGCAAGACTGATTCTCACCGCCCCGGACCGCTCCTATAATGTCACCTCCTCGACGCAAACCGAAACTCCGGAGTATGACCAAAACACTATGAATACCCTCCTGCGGAGCCGGAAAGAAATCCTCTCTTTTTTAGAGAATACCACCTATTCCCTGCCCCAGTCCCTTACGGTTTTGCTTTTGTACGCCCACGCAGTGCAAGAGGAACTGGATAGCGGCACGCCTGCAAATTTCAACCCAAAGGATATGCTTTTACAGGCTGAGAAATTCCCTGAATTCGGCAATATGCAGGACTTTTTCCGATTCTTTACGTCATTGGAAATCTTGACACCCAAGTGGAAAGACCGTTTGGAGGCAGGTTCGAAAAAATCGCCCTGGTCTCCTGTTTTCCGGCCCCTTGCCATTTATTTTGTGCAGCGATACTGGTTGCAGGCTGTTTCCGATTATGATCTGATTGGCAGAGCAAAATTTACCGTCTCTGCCTGTCTTTTAATTCACGCTTTGGGCGGCGACGTAGTGCTAACCGCACAACTTTTCTCTAAAGAAATTGAAAATAACCCGGACAATATGGATGCTATTTTAGACGGTGCTTACACCTCCCCAGCACTTACGGATTTGGCTATCATTCATCTGCTCAACTATTAAAAACTGCGATACCGAAACATTCACGGTATCGCAGTTTTTATCATTTTCACCGGTTATTGACAGATTAAATGCTCACTGATATACTCTTCCATAATCTTTACGGCTGTCGTTACCATACGTACGCAGGGGCGGGTTTTGTAAAATTCCTCCGTCCGGGGCGTGGGATTGGCATCAGAGGGAGGATTCTTCAGTATCTCCCGGCAAATAATGCTCCCCACTTCCTCCCGAAACTTTCCTGCTAACTCCTGCACGAGAGTGTAGTGCTCCTTCTTCACTTCCCCTTCTTCCGGACCATCGTAACCATATAGCATTCCGGCAACCATAAACATTCCGCTCACCGCGCCGCAAACCTCCCGCATACGGCCCATGCCTCCGCCAAAGGATGAACTCATTTTTGCGCAGAATTTCTCATCCAGACCTAATATGTCCGAAAACGCCATCACGACCGCCTGCGCGCAGTTGTAGCCCTCCATAAACAACTTTGCTGCGTAATACTGTCTGTCCATAAATTTCACTCCTTTTCTTTTATCTTACCATAACATTTTCCTCCTGACAAGTTGCTACCGGATTTTCACATATTTTCACAAAACAGCCTTGACAAATTAGAAATCTCTTGCTATAATTCTAACGCTGTCTGCAATTGCGGACGCAATATGGGGGTATAGCTCAGCTGGGAGAGCGCTTGAATGGCATTCAAGAGGTCAGCGGTTCGATCCCGCTTATCTCCACCAAACTTAGTTCCGGAAACTCACCGTTTCCGGAACTTTTT
>JAZOXE010000009.1:0-1919 GCA_045659525.1 Faecousia sp.
TGGGATGCAATCGAAGCATTGCCCATTGACCTTGTGCAACTGAATTGCGACGCGCCAATTATTGCAAAAGCACAAATTTGCCACGATGACGAAGCAATTTACATTCGGCAGACAGCGATTGAGGAACACATTCGCGCTGAATCGCAAAATCCTCTCGGTGCGCCTTGCGAAGACAGTTGCATGGAGTTTTTCTTCTCTCCCATTTGGGGCGAGACACGCTACTTCAACATCGAGTATAATCCCAATGGTTGTATTTATCTTGGCTTAGGCGACAATGTAGACGGAAAAGTCACGCTATACCGTCTTATTAGAGAAAAAGATGTCTTTAAACCTGTCATTGCAAGAACGGAAAGCGGTTGGACCATCGAGTATACCATCCCCTATAGTTTTATCCGCCATTTCTTCCCTGAATTCAATCCTGGATCCGGTTATAAAATGCGGGCTAACTGCTATAAATGTGGTGATAAAACTGTTAAACCCCACTATTTTGCCTGGAATCCCCTTTCCCCCGGTGTTGAAACATTCCACACACCGAATTGCTTTGGCACAATGATTTTCGAATAAGTAACTGCGGCTGTCAATATATATTGACAGCCGCATTCATATTTCTTGACAGTTTTGCGCTGATTGTTTATACTAAACATTAGGAAATCCGTCATTTTTCGGCTTTCAAATTCAATTTTAGGAGCAACGAAATGGATCAAAAATACGATTCCCTTTTTACCCCTTGGAAAGTGCGTGATGTAGAAATTAAAAACCGCATCGTTATGTGCCCGATGGGTGGCACTTCCCTTTTTGGCTGGTTTGAATTGACCGGCTGTAAATTCGATAAAGAAGCCGCAAAGTTCTTCTTGGAACGAGCAAAAAACAATGTTGGTCTCATTATCCCCGGCATTGCCCCTTTGCGTGATACTTTCTGGGGAAAATGGTTGTGGCAGAACCCTAAGATGTTTGAGGATCTGAAGGAGTTTATGGACGAAATCCATAAAACCGGCGCAAAATTATTTATCCAATTAACTGCCGGTATGGGGCGTTCCTGGGCGATTACTGAGTTGGTTGCGCCTTTACACAAAAACAAGTTTACCAGAGCTGTTTTGAAGCCCATTCTGGATACAAGCCATGAACTGGCCAGTCCCAGCCCCCTGCCCTCTCGCTGGGATCCGGAAATTACAACACCGGAAATGACGATTGAGCAAATCCACGAAATTATCGAAGCATTTGCAAAAACTGCAAAACTTTGCAAAGATGCCGGCGTTGATGGCGTGGAAGTTCATGCTGTTCACGAAGGATACCTCCTTGACCAGTTTACTATGGAGTGGACAAACAAGCGTACAGACGAATGCGGCGGTTCTTTTGAAAACCGTTATCGCTTCCCTGTAGAAGTCGTTAAGGCAATCAAAGCAGCCTGTGGAGAAAATTTCCCTGTATCTCTGCGTTACTCTGTTGAATCCAAGGTCAAGGATTTCCGCGTAGGCGCCGTTCCCGGCGAAGTTTATGAGGAAAAGGGTCGCTGTATGGCGGAATCCGAAAAAGCCGCAAAATACCTCCAGGACGCCGGCTACGATATGCTGAACGCAGATAATGGCACTTATGACTCCTGGTACTGGGCGCATCCGCCTATGTATATGCCTCAGAACTGCAACTTGGAAGATGTTGCACACATTAAGAAGTTTGTCGATATTCCCGTTGTCTGCGCCGGCCGTATGGAACCTGACGTTGGCGCGCAAGCCGTTGCTGACGGCAAAATTGACGCCGTTGGTATTGCCCGCCAGTTCCTTACTGATCCCCAATGGATCACAAAATTGATTGAAGACCGTCTCGAGGATATCAAGCCTTGTATCTGCTGTCACAGCGGTTGCTTTAACTTCTCTTCGTCCAAAGGTCACGCAAATACACAGGATTTGACCGATACGATGGGT
>JAZOXE010000010.1:0-10360 GCA_045659525.1 Faecousia sp.
TAGCAGTATTGTCTTTCTGCGTACCGGCGATTTTTATAACCTATGAATTGGGGTTGATTTTAAAACTGGGGTTTCGTATAATAATGCCATAGGAAAAGGAGGGAATTTTATGGCAGAAACAACTTTTGCATCGGATACAACCAAACGCACTGTGAAACAGTGGGCATTGGGACTTTTCGTTTTATTAATCGGTCTGACCATTGCCCATTTAGGCGTGACGTTGTTTTTGCTCTCTGCGCTGGGTACGGATACCTTTACCGTACTGGTAGAAGGACTTGCCAAAACCATAGGCATTTCCATTGGTACTTGCCACGTGGCAGTGTGCGTAGTTTTGATGGTGGTAATGTTTTTTACCACAAAAGGCTATGTAAAACCAGGTACAGTGCTTTGCGCTTTTTGCGGCGGCTGGATTATTGACTTTTTTATGTGGATTTTGGGGGATATGATTCACGCCCAATCCCATATTGCTGTCCGGATTGCCGCTATGCTGATAGGATGTGTAATACTGGCGTTTGGTATGGCGCTGGTAATGCGCAGTAATTCCGGTACCGGCCCCAATGATTTGGTGGCGATGATTCTGTCCGATAAATTGAATAAAAAGCATAATATCGCGTTCCGCTGGGTGCGGATTGCCTGTGATGTGCTTTTTGTGGCGGTAGGATTTTTGTTAGGTGGAACAGTTGGCGCCGGCACGTTAGTCGCCGCGTTTTTAACCGGACCGTTGGTGCAGATTTTTCTGCCGATTCACGGTAAAATGATAAATCGGTTCTTTCCTACGCTAAACTGATTCCAAAATAGTCCGGCAAAGGAAACTCCGGAGTAAATAAGTGGCACATAGCGTATTTTTCATTGCCGGAGGGACTCAAAAATTTGCCGGATTGGCAATTTAAGGCGAAAAGGATTTCCGGAATCCGTTGGGGGTCTCCCCAAAATAGATGTCCCATTAAAATGCCGTGTTTTTTCTCTGCGGCCAAAATCCAGTCTTCTCCCCGGTAGAATTTGCAGGACTGAGCATAAAACTGCAACGTCGTATCCCGGTGAAAAACACCCGATACCGGGCAGTGCGTTTTTTCTAAAGATAAAAATTCTTCCGGTGTAATTTCCCAATATGCACAGGCTATGTTTCCGGCGGTGGCGGATATGTTTCTTATCCCCCCGAAGGACGCATAGCCTGCTTTTTCATAAAAGGGGAAAAGGGTGTAGTCTGCAGGCACCAAAACAGCGCCGGCATAACCGCAGTTTTTGAGGTATTTTAAGGTGTTTTCCATCAGTTTTTTGAAAAACCCCCGGCGCTGAAACGCCTTGTCTGTGGCAATGGCGTACAGATAGGCGACGGAGGCGCCCATATAGTCGCAATCGAACCAATAGATGACAGAAACCGGCTGATTTTCAACATACAGACAACGAGCCCGGCTGGGCGAAAAGGCAGTGGAGAAAAAATGGGAAATAAACACATCCGAATCTCCAAATGCCTGCTTCCAAAGCCGGTGCAGACCGGGAATGTCTTTCGTTTCCGGAGATTTAATATTCATAGCCATCCTCCATAAGCGCCGCCCAGAATTTTTCTATAAGTTTTGTGGGGTGATAGGAAAGTTTTGCCTTTCGAAGCCCCTCCAAGCCCAAATCATCCTCCCGCTTGAGGGAACGGATTTCCGGATATGCCAAACGAAGCCACCGGGCAAAGCCTTGGTTGATAACGTTGTATGCGCCGTCGGCAGTTTCCAGCGCTTTTTCAAAATGAATGTCGAAAGTGTCTTTTGAAAGCCGGGAACCCATGGTCATTGCCAAAGGCTTGCCACCGTGCAAAAGCACAACGCCTTCCATTTGCAGTTTTTCCCGGTGCTCCAGAGCCTTTTTAAGCGCAATCTGCTCCATATAAAAATCGGAAGTGGGGTTCTGGGCGCAATATTCTTCGTACCAAGTCTCCAAAAGGGATTTTACAAGGGGAAGATTTTCCTGGGTGATGGGGACAATTTGATGGTCGGGATACTGCTGGAAAAAGCGGTTGCAGTGATTGCGTTTTTTCTGAAACTTCCGGCCTTTCAAGTCAGCCAAATCGTCGATATCATACAGATAGTCAAAAACGTTCCGGTCAATGTGAAAATGAAACTTACCCGGGTACAGAGATTCCAGATAATCGCAGTCCTGCTTGGAAAGACTGGTAAACCGGCAGGGGATACCCCGCTTTTTGGCATCTTCCATTACTTTGTCCAAAGTGGGTTTTAAGGGACTTGTCCCGATGGGGAAAAGGTATACACTTTGCCGGTTGAATTGGGAAAAGAAAGTCAGATTTCCCTCCATCAAAGCCCATCTTTGCCGTCCCCACAAATAGAGATTGGCAAAATTGTACTCACAGCCCCGGTGACCGTTGGGAATCAGGAACGCATCCAGTTTTTCTTTGTCGGAGGGGGTAAAAGGTTGAAAGTTTATCATTGTTCCACGTCCTTAGGCTGAGAGGACTCGAACCCAAACAGGTTTTAAGACGCCTGCATTTTCCAATTCATCAGAAAATCCCTTGATAATACATTAAGTATTGTCTGCGCGATTTTCTTCGCCTTCGAAAATGCAGACGGCTGAAAACTGCAAGGCACCTCTCAGCGAGCAATTTTTGATTGATTTTTGGCTTAGATGCCGCAGCCTTGCTGGCGCAAGGCAAGGAAGATAAGGCGAAAAGCGGCAAAAAGGGCCACCGAGAGGCTGTTTCGGTTCGAGTCCTCTCAGCCTATTCAGTGTTGACAGAATATGATATAATATCTATACTATGATTGATTTTGGAGCAGATAGAGAATGATAGCAAATTACCACACCCATACCTCCCGTTGCGGACATGGCGGCAACTTTCGGGATGAGGATTATGTCTTGGCAGCAATGGATAATGGGATTGCCGTTTTGGGTTTTTCGGACCATACACCGTGGCCATATGAAACCGGGTTTGATAATTCCCGGGTACGGATGGATATGAGCCGGTTGCCGGGGTATATTGCATCTGTCAGGGAGTTGCAAGAGAAATACAAAGGAAAAATTCGCATATATTTAGGCATGGAATGTGAGTATTTCCCCAAGTATTTACCTTGGCTACAGAACCAGAAAAAGGAAATGGATTACCTGATTTTAGGCAATCACTGGCACTTAAATAATGAAAACGGTGAACTGTATTTCGGTAGGTCTTCCCAGCCGGAAGATATTATAAACTATGTAAAATGTACGGTGGATGGGCTGGAAACCGGAATGTTTACCTATTTGGCCCATCCGGATTTGGTGTTTGCCCGCTACCCGTCTTTTGACGAAACGGCAGAAGCGTACTCTCATGTTCTTTGCCGGGAAGCAAAGCGGCTAAATATTCCGTTGGAGTTTAATATTTTAGGATTGCAACGTTGGGATATCGGGGAGTATACCCAAATGGGATATCCTCACCCGAAATTTTGGGAGATCGCCGCGGAAGAGGGATGTGCCGCAATTATCGGCTTAGATGCCCATATTCCCGAACATTTTTATCAGAAAGAACGGGTTGACCGGGCAGTGCAGCGTCTGCAGTCCTTGGGTATTTGTGTTTTGCAGACCGTTCCCGGTTTGGAATAAAGGAGGTAAGTTTATGGAGAAAATCTTAAATACAGCCAATTGGGATGTCCTTTGGATGTTTATTCGAATCATAGTGGCCTGCTTATGCGGTGCGGTGATTGGACTGGAACGGACAAAACGAATGAAAGAAGCAGGTATTCGCACCCACATTATTGTGTGTTGCGCATCGGCGCTTCTGATGCTGGTGTCCAAATATGCGTTTGGTGATTTGTTTGAAGGCGCGGCGGACGCGGCGCGGATTGCTGCTCAGGTTGTCAGTGGTATCAGTTTCCTGTGCGCCGGCGTAATTTTCAAGAACGGAAATTCCATTAAGGGCTTGACCACTGCCGCAGGTATTTGGTTTACCGCCGCTGTGGGATTGGCCGTTGGCGCGGGAATGTACTTGGTCGGACTGTTTGCGACATTGGTGATTATGCTTTTGCAGTTTCTTATGCACCGGTTTACATTTGGTAACGACTCTCTGATTACAGAGCAGGTAAGAATTACGGTGGATGACAACGGTGTTTTCACACCTTGCTGGAACGCATTTCTGGAGGAGACAAGTGCCACCGTGGAAGATATGAAAATCAAACAGACACGGGAAGGAATTTATACCTACAAACTGTGCTTGCGCAGCACCAACAGCATTACCTCTCAACAGTGGCAATCCTTGATAGAAAACTGTTCCGGAATTTCCGAATTGGAGCATGAAGTTGCATCATAACCGATAAAGGAGTCTACATATGAGAAAAGGCATTTGTTGTGCAGGTAATATGATTGTGGATATTACTTATCCCATCGAAACGTGGCCCAAGCAAAACGAACTTACCCACATTACGGAGGGGATTCACAGTTCCACCGGCGGCGCAGTGTGTAATACCATTACAGATTTGGCCCGGCTGGATCCCACAATGCACTTGGTTGCTTCCGGTTTTGCCGGATACGATGCAGAAGGGGATTTTATGCTCAAGGAAATGGGCAAGTATCCCAATCTGGATTTGTCTATGGTGCGCCGTGACGGGCGTACATCCTTCACTGCGGTTATGAGCAATAACCAGACAAAAGAACGTACTTTCTTCCAGCACGCCGGCGCCAACGCCTATTACGGCGAAGAACATATTGACTGGGACAATTTGAATGTGAACATTTTCCATATTGGTTACATATTGCTGTTGCCTCATTTGGACCAGCCGGATGAAGTCTACGGCACCAAAATGGCAAGACTTTTACATCGTGCCCAAAAGGCCGGTATGAAGACATCCATTGACGTGGTATCAGAATCCGGTGACCGCTTTGCCCGTCTGGTAACCCCTGCCCTTAAGTATACGGATTACTGCGTTATCAACGAACTGGAAACCCAGCAGACCACCGGTGTTCGTTTACGTGACGATGACGGCACACTGCACATTGAAAATATGAAAGCGGCGCTTACAAAACTGCGGGAACTGGGCGTTTCCACGTGGGCGGTTATCCACTGTCCGGAAATCGGCTGCGGTATGGACGCAGAGGGCAACTACTACGAGTTTAAGAGTTTGAAACTGCCTCAAGGATATATCAAAGGCACTGTGGGGGCAGGCGATGCTTTCTGCGCCGGTGTTTTGCACGCCGCAGAAACCGGAATGTCACTTAAGGAAGCGCTGAAATTAGGCGCCTGCACCGCAGCGGCATCTTTAAGTGAGGTCAGCGCATCTGACGGTGTAAAAACTGCTGCAGAAGTGCTAAAACTTTATGAACGTTACAAACCGGAGGGCTAAAATGAAAAAAGCAGTTATGTACGGCGGAGGCAATATCGGCAGAGGATTTATCGGCGCGCTGATGAGCCAGTCCGGATACGAAGTCACTTTTATCGATGTGGCAGAACCTGTGGTGGCAGCGCTTTCCGAAAATCACTGCTATCCGGTGCGCTATGTTTCCGGAGAAGGTCACGAAGACGTATTAATTAAAAATGTTACGGCCGTCAACGGCAATGACCAGGAAGCCGCATCCGAAGCCATCGCAAATTGCGACATTATGGCAACGGCGGTAGGCGCCCGGATTTTGAAGTTTATTATTGGCAATATTGTAGCGGGTCTGCGCAAACGGTGGGAGCGGACAGACGCGCCGCTTAATATTATTATTTGTGAAAACTTAATGGATGCGAACCTGGTGCTGGAGAAAATGCTCAAAGAGCAGTTAACGCCCCAGGAGTGCAAACGTTTTGATGAAACTGTGGGATTGGTGGAAGCGTCTATTGGCCGTATGGTACCAGTGCAGACAGAAGAGATGAAAGACGGCGATCCTATGCGGGTATGCGTAGAACGTTACGGCTATCTGCCCACAGATAAAGCCGCTTTTAAGGGTGAGATTCCGGAGATTCGGAATATGGTTCCCTTTGCCCCCTTTGATTTCTTCATTAAGAGAAAACTGTATATCCACAATATGGGACACGCAACCTGCGCCTATTTAGGGGATTTGATGGGGCTGGAGTATATCTATCAGTCTGTGGATGTGCCGGAAATCCGCTTGATTGTACACAATGCTATGTTGGAGAGCGCCATGGCACTTTCTAAAAAGTACGGTGTGGCTTTAGATGGTATTTTATTACATATTAACGACTTGCTCCACCGGTTTACCAATGCTGCACTTAAGGATACCTGTGCCCGCGTAGGCGGAGATCCGGGCAGAAAACTCTCCCCCGAAGATCGGCTTATCGGCAGCGCGACTTTGGCACTGAACGAGGGGATTACACCGGCATATATCTGCGTTGGTGCCGGCGCCGGACTTTATCGGTACATCCGGGAAACGGAAATGGAACAAAATTTGTCTTCTGCGCAAAAGGTGCTTAAGGAAGTTTCCAAATTGGATAAGGAATGCGCTTTGACCGGTATGATATTGAATGTCTATGAGCAAATTTTGGAGGGCAAAACAGTAAAAGAACTGCTGAAAAATGCGGACGCACTGAAAAATGCCAACAACAATTCGATTATCTAAACAAAACGCACTGCAAGACTTCTGTTTTGCAGTGCGTTTCTGTTTCCTAAATTTTCGATAATTATAGGTATATATGTGGGAAAAGGAAGATTTATGGGGTGAAAAACTTGGGTAAATCCGGTTGACGGAAAAGAGGGTATGTGTTATACTGAACGTGTATGAGTAAATTCCCTATATTGCGGAATTGTAGTAGAAATGGACAAGGAGAAGAAACATGGAAAAGACAAGGGAAATAGATTTAATGCAAATCTTTATGGCGCTTATCCATAAGATTTGGCTGATTGTGCTTCTTGCTGCCTTTCTTGGAATTGCGGCGCTGGGATATACGGATGTCTGCGTGACACCGATGTACCGGGCTACCATCAGCGTATATGTTAATAACACCATTTCTGGCTACACAGCCAACGGGATTTCGGCTTCCGACTTGGAAACATCTCAAAAATTGGTTGCTACTTATGTGAACATTCTGAAAAGTGACACGGTTTTGGAAAAGGTAGCGGAAAAGTTGGAGAAGGAACACGGAATCAAATTAAGCGCAAGTAGAATTCGTGGTATGCTTTCTGCCGGCGCTATGGAAGAAACGGAAATGTTCCAGGTGCATATTTCCAATCCGGAACCGGAACTGGCGGCGGCAATTGTGAACACCATTGCCCAGATCGCCCCGGATGAAATTTCTAATATTGTGGACAGAAGTTCCACAAAGATTATCGATTATGCAAAAGTACCCACCACCCCGTTCTCCCCCAGTTATGTCAGAAATGTAGCATTGGGCGTTTTGGCTGGCGGCGCGATTGCGGTTGTGATTATCGTGCTGCAGGTGATTATGGATGTGCGTATCCACGATGAATTGGATTTGGCGCAGATTTCCAATGCGCCGGTGTTGGGCGTTATCCCCAGTTTCGACTTGGGAAAAGTGAGATTTGGTTACGAAAGCGATAAAAGTGCAACAGACATAGGCGGAGAGAGGAGTTGAGATAATGGCACGCAATAGAAAAGAAGATCCCAATAGCAAGTATATCCAGCAGCGCCGTAACATTCTCAACAAGCATAGTGATTTCTATGTACAGGAAGCATATAAAACCCTCCGTACTAACATCCGCTTTTTCTTGTCCGGAGACGGATGCAAAAAGTTCTGTGTTACCAGTGGTATGGCCAGTGAAGGTAAAAGTATTACAGCACTGAATTTGGCAATTTCTTTTGGCGAAACCGGACAAAAGGTTGTGCTGATTGACGCGGATATGCGCCGTCCCAGTTTGGGAAGATTGCTGATGGAAAAAGCATCTCCTGGGCTTTCCAATGTACTGGCAGGCTTGTGCAAAGCGGAAGATGCGATTCGGAAAACTCCTTATGAAAACTTAGATGTCATCTTTTCCGGAGAAGTTCCTCCCAACCCGTCGGAACTGATCAGTGGCGAGCGGATGGAAAAGTTGATTGATAAACTGTCCCAAGCCTATGACTACATCATTGTGGACACGCCCCCGGTAGGTATTGTAACGGATGCCTGCATTGTGGGTAACTGCTTGGATGGGGTTTTGTTTGTGGTGCGCCAGAATGAAACAGAGAAAGAAATCGTCTCCCACAGTGTGCGGCAACTGGAATTTGCCGGTGCGAAACTGATGGGATTTGTGCTTAACGGTTCTGACCAGGTAGGCGGTAAACGGTATAAGGAAAAGCGTTACCGCTATAGACAATACAGTAAATACGGCTACCGATACGGTTATTCTTACGCAGAACGTAGCCGGGAGGATAGTGCCCGATGAAGAAAAACCCCGAGTACTTGATCCGTCGCGTGGCAGACCGACAGGTGATTGTGCCCATCGGCAAAGCGGCAGAAAATTTTGTGGGTATGATTGCTGTAAACGGAACAGGCGCCTTCTTGTGGGAACAACTGGAAAATGAGCAAACACCGGAAAGGCTGGTTGACGCTCTGACACAGCAGTATGAAGTATCCCGGGAGCAGGCAATGAAAGATGTGCTGACTTTTTTGGATAAACTTCGCAGTGTCGGCGCATTGGTAGAAGAATAAAAAAACGGACGTACTAACATAGTTAGTACGTCCGTTTTTACTGCATATTCAATGAATCAATTTTAACACAAGAGGAAATAAGACAGCAGTGAGTATACCGGAAATGGTGAGGGAGGCGCTGCTGACTGCACCGGCAAGGTCGCTCATTTCCGCGGCTTTGGATGTGCCCATAATGTGAGAGGCAGTGCCTATAGCAACACCTTGGGCAATGGGATTGCGAATTCCAAACAATTTACAAAGATTGTTGCCATATAAACTCCCTAATATTCCGGTGATGAAGATTGCAATGGCAGTCAATCCTTCCATACCCCCGTTTTGTTGGGACAGTACAAGACCAATGGCGGTGGTAATGCTTTTGGGAAGCAGAGAGACAGTCAACTGATTGTCTAAAGCAAGCAACCCACATAGTAGGGCGATGGAAGAAAGGGCAGTAACGGTACCTGCCACAATGCCGACCAAAATGGCAAATACGTTTTTCTTTAAAATCTTTAATTGCCGGTAAAGTGGAACGGCAAAACAAACGGTGCAGGGCGTGAGGAAAAAGGATAAAATCTCTGTGCCGGATTGGTACTTTTCCACGGGAAATTTTGCAACCAGCAGCACCAAAATGACAAGAAAAATGGAAATGATAAGGGGGTTGCACAAGGGGTGCTTCCACTTTTTTTGCAGAGATAAACCTATCTGGTAAGCGCCTACAGTAAGCACAAGGGGGAGTAGATTCAAATCAGATAAAAAGTCAATCATTGCCTTCCTCCTTTCGTTTTAGAAGGAGGGATGTGACAAGACCGCTAATGGCAAACACGAGGAGTGTAGACACCAGAATGACAATGAGAATAGAAACCAAATGGGGAGAAATGATCCCCCAGTTTGCCAGAATATTAATTGCAGGCGGCACAAAAAGAATGGGCATAATCTCCAGTAAAAACTTGGAAATTTCCGAGATTTTTTCTACTTTTACAATACCCAGACACAGAGCCAGCAAAAGCAAAATCAGACCATAAATAGCGGCGGGAATGGGAAGGGGAATTGCCCGATTCAAAACTTCCCCCAGAAAGGAAAAAAGCAAAATATAGAGAAATTGTGTGATATACTTCATACTTAAATATGATCCAGGGCCTGTGCAATATCGGCAATTAAATCCACACTACTTTCAAGACCGCAGGAAAGACGAATCAAATCTGCGCCTACACCGGCGGCATCCAGTTCCAGGTCACTCATTTGCCGGTGAGTGGAACTGGCGGGATGCAGGCAACAAGTGCGGGAATCTGCAACATGGGTTTCGATGGAACCAAGTTGCAGATGCTTCATAAATGTTTCTGCGCTGCTGCGCCCGCCAATCAGGCCAAAGGAAATCACACCACAAGAGCCATTGGGCAAATACTTTTGCGCAAGGTCGTAGTATTTATCTCCTTCAAGTCCGCAGTAATTTATCCATGCGACCTTGGGGTGATTTTTCAAAAATTCCGCAATCTTTTGGGCGTTCTCGCAGTGCTGACGCATCCGCAGGGGCAGACTTTCTAATCCTAAATTCAGCATAAAGGCATTCTGGGGAGACTGCATTGCGCCAAAGTCCCGCATCAGTTGTACGGTGCATTTGGTGATAAAAGCGGCTTTTCCAAACCGTTGGGCATAGACGATACCGTGGTAACTGTCATCCGGGGTGCAAAGACCGGGGAATTTATCGCTATGGGCAGACCAATCGAAGTTGCCGCTATCTACAATACAACCGCCCAATGTTGCGGCGTGACCGTCCAAATACTTGGTGGTGGAGTGGGTAACGATATCTGCGCCCCAAAGGAAGGGTTG
>JAZOXE010000011.1:0-2425 GCA_045659525.1 Faecousia sp.
ATTTTGATGCCTTTTGATAAATATGAATTCCGCGTGCCTAAGGAATACGACAAGGTGCTTCGCCATGAGTACGGCGATTATATGCAGTTACCTCCGGAGGAGGACCGGATCGGTCACCATTTCTACAAAACCTTTGAAAAGTAATCATTAATACAGTATATATGCCGCCCTTTCAAAAAAGGGCGACATATTTTTTTGACAGGCAGGTAGAAGCATGTCTGCAAATAGTATGGACATTTTTTGAAAATATGCTATAATGAAAGTAATTATGGGCTTTTATGCCCATAGGACTATGAAACAGAAAGTATGGTAATGTTTATGGGCAAATTTACGCAACTTTTTAAGAAAGTCGGCGGCTGGAATGTGATGAAACAATATGCAAAAGCCCATGTGCTTTTTTATGCGCTGACGCAAACCGCTTTGAACGGTTTGTCCAAAAAATCTTTGGAATTGACAAGGTTGGGCGTGGAAAATAAAATTTACCGCACACTGAATAAGAAATTTTCCAAATTCATTCATAATTATGTGGCAGAGCATCCTGCTCAAAATGCCCAGCAAAAGCACAACCCGATTATTTGGACGATTTGGCTGCAGGGAATGGATCAAGCACCGAAGGTGGTACAACAGTGTTATGCCTCCATGCAAAAACATATTACCGACCGTCCTATTGTGGTAATCACCGAGGATAATTTTAGTGACTATGTAACTTTCCCTGACCATATTATGGAAAAATACCAAAAGGGTATTATTTCCAAAGTCCACTTTGCAGACCTGCTGCGGGTGGAATTGCTGGCGCAGCACGGCGGCACTTGGCTCGATGGCACGGTGTTTTGTAGCAGTGCACCATTTCAAAAGTATGTGCTGGATGATCCGTTGTTCCTGTTCCAGACATTAAAACCCGGTTTGGATGGGCGTAGCATTGCTGCATCCAGTTGGCTGATGACAGCCTATTCCGGAAATCCCATTATTCTGCTGACCCGGGCGCTGCTCCATGAATATTGGAGGCGTTATAATTATGCGGTTGATTACTTTATTCTGCATAATTTTATTCAGATGGCTATTGGGGCATATCCCCAGGTGTGGGATAAGGTAGTTCCCTTCAGCAACGCCACGCCGCATATTTTGCTGTTGCGGTTGTGTGAAGAATATGATGAGAATCTTTGGGAAGGACTGATGGGTCAGACCAGTTTTCATAAACTCACCTATAAGTTCACTCCGGAAGATGCGCAAAAAACTGGAACCTATTATGCGCGGATTCTCAACCAACAGGAGACTGAAGCATGAATGTATTGTTATTTGGCGCAGCCGGTTTTATCGGAACGAATCTTGCTTTAAAACTTAGAGAGGATCCTGCGGTTCGATTGACATTGGTAGATGTGAATCGGGACTATTTCCCCCCGGTTGTTTGCACGCCGAAAATTACAATAAAGGAAAGCGCAATCGGTTTAGATACGGATTTTGCCACGCTTTTTCAGGGGCAGGATACGGTCTATCATCTGGTTAGCACCACCGTTCCAACTACCTCCAACCAGCAGATTGCCGATGAATTGTCGGCTAATGTGGTGATGACAGCCAAGTTGCTGGACGGTTGTGTGCGCAGCGGTGTAAAAAAAGTAATCTTTATCTCCTCCGGCGGTACGGTATATGGCAAGCAGTCCGGTTGCCCACTGCATGAAGATATGCCAACCAACCCCATCAGCGCTTACGGAGTACAGAAGGTGACGATCGAAAAACTGCTGTATCTGTACCATTATATGTATGGTCTGGACTACCGTGTGATCCGTTTGGCAAATCCCTATGGTCCCTACCAGCGACCCAACGGCATTCTTGGCGCAGTGACTACCTTTACCTACAAGGCTTTGCGTGGCGAACAGATCTCTGTGTATGGCGACGGATCGGTGGTGCGTGATTTCATTTATATCGATGATGCCGTGCGAGCAATTATCAACATTGCCGGAGAGGAAACCCAACATAAGACGTTCAATTTAGGAAGCGGATACGGCACCAGTATCCGGCAGGTGCTTGCCGCAATTGAAAGCGCCCTTTGCCTGAAATTGGATATCAACTATTTGCCTGGAAGGCCGGTGGATGTGCCGGTCAACTATCTGGATATTTCCCGGTATGAGACAGCATTCGGTCCGTTAGACCCAATAACCCTGGAGCAGGGCATTGTGAAAACAGCCGCATTTATGAAGGAAACGAAGATGGTCTGACGTTTGCAGGCCGATAAAGGAGTATATACATGCCGGAACTGAGTATTATCATCCCAGTTTATAATACCCCTACCGATGCGCTGCAACGGTGTTTTGATTCTGTTAAGTTGCTGCAGAATGTTTCTTATGAGGTCATATTGGCCGATGATGGATCCAAAGAACCTTCCGCCTCTTTCTGTCGGGAGTATGCCGAAAAAGAGCAGAATTTTGTC
>JAZOXE010000012.1:0-1611 GCA_045659525.1 Faecousia sp.
CCCGGTCTTTTTCTGCGGATTTTGTATGAGCCAATGCAAACGCATTTCGGAGCGTTTCTATGAAAAAGCGGCTACGCTGATTATGGAAACGGACAACCGAATCAAGACTTCCTACGATAACCCGGACCGACTTTTGGAACAGTTGCTTTTAGAACTTTCTCAGGAGGCACGCAATGGTTAAGATTCGGGAAGCCATTGTGGTGGAAGGCCGCTATGATAAAAATACACTGTCTCAAATTGTGGATGCGCCTATTTTGGAGACTTCCGGTTTTGGGATAATGAAAGATAAAGCCCAGTTGGCGCTGTTGCGGAAAGTTGCGCTGGTGAGAGGTTTGATTGTTTTTACCGATTCTGATGGCGCGGGTTTTGTAATTCGCAATTATTTGAAGGGCGCAATCCCTCCCCAATATCTGAAGCACGCCTATATTCCCGATGTTTACGGAAAAGAAAAACGTAAAACAAGCCCCGGGAAAGAGGGGAAATTAGGCGTTGAAGGTATGACTCCGGAAGTGATTGTCCGGTGCCTTTTGCGAGCCGGCGCAACCGTTGAGGGGGAAAGCCAATCTGTACAGACCCCCCAAATTACAAAGACGGATTTGGTAAATCTCGGTCTGTCCGGTGGAAAATTCAGCAAGGAAAACCGGCAGAGATTGCAAAAGCAACTGGGGTTTCCTGCCAATATGAGTTGTAACGCCTTTTTGCAGGCACTGAATTTACTGTATACCGTTGAGCAGTTAGAGAATATGGTATCTGCTTTGGAGAGCAACAATGATTGATATTCAGGTAAAAAATCTAACAAAGTTTTTTGTAATCGGTGAAAACCTTTTGGAAGATTTGAGTTTTCAAATCCAAGAGGGGGAACGGGTTGCCATTTTAGGCCGCAACGGATGCGGAAAGACAACGCTGTTTAAGATACTCACCGGGGAAATGGACTATGACGGTGGGGAAGTATACGTCAATCCACACAAGCGAATCGGGCTGATTTCCCAGATTCCCCGCTTTCCGGAGGGCTATACGGTAGAAGATGTTTTGCGTAGTGCGTACCGGGAACTTGCGGCAATGAAAGCCAAAATGGAACAACTGGAAAAACAGATGTCCCATAACGCAGATGCATCGCAACTGGAAAATTACGACGCCTTAAGCGCCGCATTCCAAGCCGGTGGCGGCTATGATATGGACGTGGAAGTGGACAAAGTTTCCAACGGTCTGGGAATCACGCCCCAACAGAGAAAGCAGTTGTTTGACAGCCTATCCGGTGGCGAAAAGACACGGGTAAATTTAGCAAGACTTCTTTTGGAAAAAACGGACATTCTACTTTTAGATGAACCCACAAACCATTTGGATTTGCGAAGCGTAGAGTGGTTGGAAGGATATATCAATGCATTCAAAGGTACCGTTTTAGCCATTTCCCACGACCGGTACTTTCTGGATAAAATTGCCCAGCGGGTAATTGAAATCACCGATGGACACGCGGAGTTTTACTCCGGCAATTATTCCTTCTACATTGAAGAAAAGCAGGCGCGTTTCGACCTGCAAATGAAGCAGTATGAGCAGGAGCAGGCAAAACTCAAGCAGTTAGGCTTTACAGTGGAACGGATGAAAGGGTGGGGG
>JAZOXE010000013.1:0-10367 GCA_045659525.1 Faecousia sp.
AGCAGGAAAAAGGGGGCATCTTCCCATAATAAGTCCAGAAAGATTTCATCGCCCTCCCAGTGGGGCAGTTCATAAAGAAACTTTCGGGGCATCCACTGCAAATCTCCCTCATCACACTCTTTCAGTGTCCCCGTAAAAGCATCTGCCGTAAACAGATACATATACTCCCCTTCCCACGCATTTTGCGTCAGAAAAGTGACTACGCCGCGACACCGCCAGTTGGTTAAAGTCAGCCCCGTTTCTTCCTTTGCCTCCCGCAGAAGACATTCTTCCGGACTTTCCTCACCCTCAAATTTCCCACCAATGCCAATCCATTTGTCTTTATTGATATCGTCTTTCTTTTTTACTCGGTGAAGCATCAGCACTTCTTCGCCCCGGGTAATATAGCATAGCGTACTGTTTTTCATAATTTCTCCGCATGTATTAATGAGATTGCTTTGTGTAAATTCTGTACCAGCACTTCTTCGTGACCGTCTTCCCGCTCACCGTCCAATGTCCATGTCATTTTCGGATTTGCGGTAATTTTAATTTGGGATGCGCTACGGAATGTCATCATCCGGCAGTTATAAGTCTGCTTTTGCACAGCCTGAATACACTCCCCGATTTCCCCCAAGTCCTTGGGGGCGCGAACCAAAAGTACTTCGAATTTTCCGTCACACAAATCTACTTGTCGGGGATCCAGTGTTAAAATGCCGCCAACGGATGTGGAGTTGCAGATTGCGCCAAACAGAAAATCATCTTCAACGACTTCTCCGTCTAACTCCAAACGTACATGCTCTTTACGAATTTGCGAAATTTCCTGGATTCCCTCCAACAGATAGGCCGTATGCCCCAATGCATTTTTTACGTTTTGCATTGTCCGGTAACTGGCTCTTGTAAACGCGCCGAAAGATGCCACATAGGAAAAGTATCGGTTGCCAAACAATCCCACATCATAATAAGACGGTTGCCCCTCGATAATATCCTGCGCCGCCTGCAAAATATCTGCAGACAGTTTCAGGCTGGTTGCAAAATCATTGGTAGAACCCGAAGGAATATAGCCAATGGGAATTTTTACGCCACTACCCAACAGACCGTTTACGGTTTCGTTGAAAGTGCCGTCACCACCGCAGCATACCACAACATCCGCTTCTTGCGCATGATTTTTTACATGAATCGCGCCATCTCCCGGTGCTCCCGTCACATAGGTATTTACACTCCAACCTGCCCGATTGAACGCCGAAACAATACCGACAAAATTCCGCGCCGCTTTTTTCGTTCCGGCACAAGGATTGACAATGAGTAACAGTTTCTTCATACTGGTCGCCTCGTTACAAAAACTTTATCCTATATTATAGCACATCCGTCTAAAATCGCAACCTTTTTAAAAAAGTTTGCATTCTTTTTGTCTTTCCTTTTCTTGACAAAATGGGTTTTTCCGATATAATGATATTAATTTTATAGGACAGTTCGAAACCCTCCTGTCGGTAAACAAAACTACGGTGAACTTTGATGGAAGGGAATTTTGGCCTATGCTAAAATTCCTTTTTTGTTGGCACCCTGCTTTACTGCGTTAGGGTGCTATGTTTTTAGATTGGAGAAAAAATGAACAGACAAACAAAGATGCTTGCAAGAAGCGCCATTATTGCCGCCTTATATGTTGCGCTGACCTACCTGCAAAACTTTTTAATCCCCAATTCCACTACCTGGGTCATTCAGTTTCGCGCCTCGGAAGCCCTGTGCATATTGGCCCTTTTTACCCCTGCTGCAATCCCGGGACTGACCATTGGCTGCCTGCTGTATAATATCAGTTATGCTATGGCGCTTCCATTGGACTTTCTCATTGGCAGTCTTGCCACCCTGATTGCAACGGGAGGAATGTGGTATCTGCGTAAATGGACAGTTAAAGGGTATCCCCTCCCTGCAATGCTGCTTCCCGCCATTGCAAACGGCCTGCTGGTTGGTTGGGAATTGACTGTGTATGTGGGTGGCGGGTTTGGTCTTAATGCTCTGTACGTCGCCATCGGGGAAGGCCTGGTTATACTCACTCTGGGCACGGTTTTATTTTATTCCATCAAAACCCGAAAACTGGATATCCGTTTGTTTTCGTAAGAACTGGGCAAAATAACAACGGTTTCAAAAATTCCTTTAAATTTATAGAAAAAAACTGTTGCAAAATCATATTAGCCGTGCTATAATACGGCGTGTGCCCAGAGCGAGGCACCATTTTATTGGGATGTCGCCAAGCGGTAAGGCACCAGACTTTGACTCTGGCATTCGTAGGTTCAAATCCTGCCATCCCAGCCATAAGACCCGCTAGCTCAGTCGGCAGAGCACCTGCCTTTTAAGCAGGGTGTCCGGAGTTCGAATCTCCGGCGGGTCACCAAAAAGCAGATACCCAAATGGGTATCTGCTTTTTTATTATGTATAGAGAATTCCAACCGGCGAAATATAATTGCAGGAAACTGGACTTGCCAAAAGGAATAAGGTTATGACGGAGGTGAAATTTATGCTGACCGCCGCATGGCTGCTCCTTAGCAGTCTAATGTATTCCCTGCAACTTTCCACCGGCAGTTTCCCAAAGCCTTTAACGCCGGAAGAAGAGCAACACTATCTGGCTTTGTCTGCCCAAGGGGATTTGGAAGCAAGAAACATCCTCATTGAACGCAATTTACGGCTGGTTGCCCACATTATGAAAAAATACTACGCCCAAAGCGCTGACCAAGAGGATTTAATTTCTATCGGCACCATCGGACTGATTAAGGGAATTACCACCTTTAATGCGGAAAAAGGCGCGCGGCTTGCTACCTATGCCGCGCGATGTGTAGAAAACGAGATTTTGATGTATTTTCGCAGTCAAAAAAAGAGCAGTCAAGACGTTTCTCTATCCGACTACATAGAAACCGGAAACGACGGTGCCGCCTTGGAACTGATGGATGTTGTTAGTCAAGATGGAGATTTACTGGAGCAAGTCACTAACCAAGAACAAGTGAAACTGCTTTACAAAGCCGTATTTGGAACTTTGACTCCTCAGGAACGGCAAGTCATTCTTATGCGATACGGATTGGGGGGAATTGCGCCAAAGCGGCAACGGGAAGTGGCAAAAGCCATTGGCATTAGCCGCAGTTACGTATCCCGCATTGAAAAGCGGGCGTTGGAAAAACTGCGAAGCGCCCTGCAAGCATAGAAAAAAAGTCGGCGTACCATATTGATAAATGGTACGCCGCTTGATATGAGCCATATTCTTATTCACTGTCGGGAGCGGTTTCTTTGTGAATGTCTGCGCCGATAGCGCCAAGTTTTTCAATCATCCGTTCATAACCGCGTTCGATAAAGTGAATGTTTTCTACATAGGTTGTGCCCTTTGCCGCCAAACCGGCAATTACGAGGGCCGCGCCTGCCCGCAAATCATGGGCGCGCACCGTATCTCCCCGGAGGCTCTCCTGGCCGCTGATAATGGCGGTTTTACCATTAATAAGGATATCCGCCCCCATATCGGAAAGTTCCGAACAGTAGCCAAAGAAGCGGGTTTCGTACACGCTTTCTGTCAGTCTGCTAATGCCTTCCGCTATGGACATACATACACAAATCTGCGCCTGCATATCCGTGGGGAATCCGGGATAGGGCCGGGTTTTAACTGTGGTATGGCGAAGCCGTCCTGTGCTTTGCACCCGAATGGCATCATCGTAATTGGTAATCTTAACACCCATTTCCTGCAATTTGGATGTGATGCAATCCATATGCTTGGGAATTACGTTTTCTACCAGCACATTACCGCCGGCCGCAGCAACCGCTGCCAAATATGTACCTGCTTCAATCTGGTCGGGAATAATGGCGTATGTGCCGCCGGTGAGTTTTTCAACACCTTTGATTTTTACAGTATCTGTACCGGCGCCAGACACCCGAGCGCCCATGGTATTTAGGAAGTTGGCAAGGTCAACAATGTGGGGTTCTTTTGCCGCATTCTCGATCACAGTCTGACCGGGAAGCAGAGATGCCGCCATCATAATGTTCACCGTTGCGCCAACGCTGATAATATCTAAACTCACCCGGTTTCCTGCAAGACCATCCGGTCCAGGGGTTAGGTTTACATAATCTTCTGTTTCATCCACATCTGCGCCCAGCGCCATAAAACCTTTAATGTGCTGGTCAATGGGGCGGGATGCAAAATTGCAGCCACCCGGAAGCGCCACATTGGCTCGATGGAACCGGCTGAGAAGCGCGCCCATTAAATAGTAACTGGCGCGCATCTGCCGCACCAATTCCGGTTTCGGATGGGTGCTGGTAATGTTGGTGCAATCCAGTTCCACAACGCCCTGCTCTGGACTGCTCACTTTAGCGCCTAAATCTTTTAATATATCCAGCAGAATCCGCACATCGGAAATATCCGGCACATTTTCCACCCGGCAAACACCGTCAACCAGCAAAGCCGCCGGCAAAATTGCCACTGCGGCATTTTTTGCACCGCTAATGGTTACTTTACCGTTTAGTTGTTTGCCACCGTTAATTACATATCGCATCAAGGAAAAACCACTCCTTGTAATAATCGTTTTAGATCGGAAATATTATACCACAATTCGGTTCTTCTGTAAAGTACATATTTCTCCGGTTTATCGGCGTAAACCCTTCGGATAGTGGTTTTTTAAAACTTTTCCGTCACCTTTACCCCAGCCAATGGTATATCCCCCTACGCAAACCGGACACCAGCCGGTTACATTGGCAGGCAATACATCCCCATGTAGGTATTGGGCAATCTCTTGCCCCTGCGCCGACAGATTGACGCATTTTTCCCCCTTTTTCATCCATAAAGCAAGGGCGTGCGCCGGCTCAAACCGGTCTTTTTTCATCTGTCCCAATTCCAGTCCCGGCCGAAGCACCTTAACACCCCGCAAATCCGGCATTTCTTCCGGTGACCAGTAAAGACTTTCTCCAAACCGTGTTCCTTTGCCCCGGGGCAGTACAATCCCAAGACTGTTTGCAAATTCTTTCCACACTTTCGGTAAAGACTGATTTGCATTTTCTGTAACGGTATCTTCACCACCGTCGTTTTTCCGCAGAACTGCCGCAAAATGCCCCTCACCTAACAGTTTATGGGGCCAGAGGCGGTAGACGCCCTCTTTCACCTCTGTAAACCAAGGGGCATCGACTTTTTCCAATGTAAATTCCCGGTGGTCGCGTAAAAATGCCTCCACCGTTTCTTCGTTTTCCTCGGGAGCAAAGGTACAGGTAGAATACACCAAACATCCGCCGGGACGCACCAGTTTTGCCCCGGAATGTAAAATCTCCCGTTGGCGGTTTGCGCACATCTCTACGGTTTCCAAACTCCAGTCCGTTACTGCCGCCTCTTCTTTGCGGAACATCCCCTCACCGGAGCATGGTGCGTCCACCAATACCCGGTCAAAAAATCCCCCGAACTTTTCAGTCAATGTCTTAGGATGTTCGTTGGTAACTAAACAGTTGGCAATCCCCATCCGCTCTATATTCCTGCTTAAAATCTTTGCCCGCTTGGGGTTAATTTCGTTGGATAACAAAAATCCCTCTCCCGCCATTTTCCCGGCAATCTGGGTGCTCTTTCCCCCAGGGGCGGCGCACAAATCGCAAATCTTTTCACCAGGCTGCGGATTGAGCAACGCCACCGGCGCCATAGCGCTGGCCTCCTGTAAATAGTATACGCCTGCTTCGTGGAAGGGGTGCAAACCGGGACGGGCAGAATCGGAATAATAATACCCCATAGGTTCCCACGGCACCGGCTCGCCCGTAAACGGGAGCGCAGGAATCTCCCCTTTCAGGGGATTAAATCGCAGGGCAACTGCCCGGGGGCGGTTAAGGCTTTCTATAAATTGCGGGTATTCTTCCCCCAACTGTTTTTGGATTCTCTCTAAAAATGCCGCCGGTAACATCTGCCCACATCCTTTCTTATTCAGTATAGCATATTCCCTTGCAAAAATCTACCGGGCAGTCGGTGACTGCCCGGCTTTCTTAACTTTCGTACTGGAGCGTATAAAGTTGATAATATTTTCCTTTCTGCTGGAGAAGTTCCTGGTGACTACCCTGCTCCACGATTTTGCCCCGGGACAGCATAATAATATTATCCGCGTGCAAAATGGTAGAAAGGCGGTGGGCAACAATTAACATTGTGCCGATGTTCTTCATTTTTTCAAGAGAATCCTGAATTAGGCGTTCCGTTTCCGTATCAATGTTCGCGGTGGCTTCATCCAAGATCATAACTGCCGGTTTATGAACAATGGTTCGGGCAAAAGACAGCAGTTGCCGCTGACCGGCCGAAAAATTGTTTCCTCTCTCCAATACTTGCTCATCCAAACCTTTTTCCAAGCGGCAGATAAAGGAATCTGCATTGACATAACGGCAGGCTTCCATTACCTCTTCATCGGACACGCCCTCTTTTCGCAGTAAAATATTACTGCGGATTGTTCCGGTAAAGAGAAATACATCCTGAAGCATTTGTCCAAATTGCCGTCGCAAGGAAGAAATCTTAATGCGGCGGATATCAATGACGTCAATCAAAATCTGAGCTTTTTGAATGTCGTAGTTTCGGCAAATCAGCGAAAGAATCGTTGTTTTTCCGGAACCGGTAGAGCCTACAAACGCCACCGTCTGATGGGGCATAACGTGGAAGGAAACCCCTTTTAACACCCATTCGTTTTCCTTATAGGCAAACCATACGTCCTTAAATTCGATTTCGCCCCGGATTTCCGGTAAATCTATGGCATCCGTTTCATCCACAATTTGCGGTTTCATATCCATAATGTCAAATATCTTCTCTGCCGCGGCAAATGCGGACTGAAGCATATCAAACTGTTCGGAAAGCGTTTGAATAGGGTCAAAGAACTTTGTGGAATAAAGATAGAATGTAACAATAGTACCGCTGGTAATGGTCTGTCCCAAGAACACAGTGTTTTCAATATGTCCACGGCTTCCAAAGTACAAAAGACACATCACACAGCCGATATGCAGGAAATAGACAATAGGGCGAAACACGCCAAAAACAAACATTCTCTGTCTTTTCGCATTGGCCAGTTCCCGGCTTTTTTCCTTGAATGTCTGCATTTTCTCCGCTTCCCGGTTGAAAATCTGGGTAATTTTTATGCCGGACAGGTTTTCGGAGAGAAAGGTATTCAAATCTGTCCGGGTGTCCGTAACGGCGCGGTGGGCTTTCCGGGAGAATTTTTGGAAGATAAATGTAAACAGCACAATAAAGGGAATAAAAGACAATACCACAAGCGTCATTGCATAATTCAGCAGTAGCATCGCCCCAAACACCCCAACAATCACCATAGTGTTTTTTACCAAAGTCACCAAAACATTGGTAAACATCATAGAAATACTGTTGGTATCATTGGTCACTCTTGTCACTAATTTCCCCACCGGAATATCATTGAGTTGTTCATGGGAAAGTCCCATAATGTGGGTAAATACGTCTTCGCGCAAATCTGACAGAATTTTCTGTCCCACTTTCTGCAAAATTACGGTTTGCAGATACATACACACCAAACTGACTACCAGAACACCGGCATATGCCCCCACCATCCGGTAGAGCACATCCGGTTCAAACCGTCCCTTTACCGTTTCCTCAATTTGACCTACCAAAATCGGAGAAATCAAATCGTAGGCTACGGATATGAGCATCAGTACAAGCACCAGAACAAAAGATTTCCAGTAGGGTTTGGCGTATTCCAAAAGTCTGCGGACTATCTGGCTGTCCGGCATATTGCGTTGGCTGTCTACTTGGGAAGTTTTACGGCGCATGGAAAGGTAAGCCACCAAAAAGATAACGGTCAATATTCCCAGCAGCGCCCCCAGAAGCAGTACGGGTAAATACTTATCCATGGTTCCCCTCCTCTTCCAGACGTTGCAAATCTACCATTTTCTTATATTCGGGACAGGTTTCATACAACTGCCTGTGGTCGCCAAATGCCACCACTTTACCGTCTTCCATAAACATAATCTTGTCCATTTGCTCAATGGTAGAAATTCGGTGGGCAATCAAAATTGTGGTCTTCCCCGCCCGGTTTTCCCGGAGGTTTTGCAAAATGGTCCGTTCCGTTTTGGTATCAACCGCAGAAACGCTGTCATCCAAAATCAGAATTGGCGCATCTTTCAGCAGCGCCCGGGCGATGGAGATTCTCTGTTTTTGGCCGCCTGAGACCGTCACGCCCCGTTCGCCCAAAACCGTGTCATAACCGGAAGTAAATTCCCGGATATTGCCGTCAACATCCGCCATTTTTGCCGCCCGGCGAATGGCATCCCCTTTCTTTTCTTCCATAGCAAATCCGATATTATTGGAAATGGTGTCGGAAAACAAGAAATTATCCTGGGGTACATAAGCGCATCCTGCCCGCACATCCTGGATAGCAACATCGTTGACATCGTTTCCGTCAATAAACAGTGTGCCGTCAGGTACGTTGTAAGTACGTAAAAGCAAGTCAACCAGTGTGGTTTTTCCGGAACCTGTTTTCCCCACAAGTCCCACATTCTCTCCCGCCGCAATGGTAAAGGACACATCGTGCAGCGCATTAAACTCACCGTCGGGGTAGCGGAAGTTCAAATTCCGAAATTCAATTTCACCCCGGATATGGGGCAGTTCTCTTACGCCGTCCCGGTCCACCATATCCTGCTTGACATCCACAAGTTCTGTAATGCGCTTTACGGAGGCTTTCCCCCGGGAAGTCATATCGATCAAATCCGCCACTGCCATAACCGGCCAAATAATTGCGGTAAAATAACCGATAAATGCCATTAACTGACCCGCGTTGAATACGCCCCGGTATACCAAATAACCGCCATAACCCAAGATAATGCACATAACGCTTTCCACAAAGGTCATCACCAGAATCCGGAACAAAACGGAAGTTTTCGTGAAATCCACATTGGCTTTTTCGTTTTCTTTGCTCAATTTCTTAAATGCCCAAAGTTCCTTACCCTCTTTTACGAAGGCTTTTATCACAGAAATGCCAGAAAAACTCTCTTGAGCAAAATCCGAAAGATTGGAAAACGCCTCTTGACGGATTTCCCACTTTTTGGTCATGAATCTGCCCAGCAGGATACTGGCCCCCATCAACAGCATCATAGGAATTAAAGCCAGCCCCGTAAGCGTAGTGTCCATATTCCACATTTTGACAATTGCCAATGCGCCTAAAAAGGTTGCATCAAACAGTTCCATAATACCCCAGGAAAAACATTCCTGAAAGGTATCCAAATCATTAGTATAAAGGCTCATTAGATTGCCCACATTGTTTTGGTGATAAAAACCTTGAGACAAATCCTTACAGTGGTCAAACATACGGTTGCGCAAGTCTTCTTCCGCGCGAATACCGGCGCCTAAAAAACAAACACGCCACAAAAAACGACCGAACACGATCAAAAGGACAATCCCAAACATAGGCATACAAACGGACTCTACCAAAAAAGTTAAATCAAAGGTCTGTTTTACACCGTCCGCTATCACATAACCTTCGTTGATGCCGTTAATGACCATCTCATACAAATTGGGAATCAACAGTTGCAAATAGTCAACCAGCACCAACGCCAAAAGCCCCAAAATCAGTTGGGGCGCAAAACGCAGATAATATCGGTTAATATACTTTCCGAAAATCAAAGCCATTCTCCTTTCTTAAGAGGATACATCACGATTTTCATTATACCACAGGTTTTTCCATTTGCAATTAGGGAATGGCCCTTTTCACAAAAAATGAGACGTGCCTTTCGGCACGCCTCAAAAAACGATTTACATCAGAGGATCCATGGACAGAACCGGGTGTCCCTTTTCTGTCAGCCAGGCAATCAGTTCTTCTGCATCGCAGGTAACGGTTTCATCCGCCACCATATCCGTAAAGTTCTCAATACCGTACAGTTCCAAAGCAGTCTTGTTCAGGCGCTCACCCACATCATCCTTCAGTTCCTTGGGCATCCAGACAATGCGCTCGATGCCGCCTTCGGCAGCGATGAACTTCTTGGAGGAGATGAAGTGACGGCCGTGGCCCATATAGCCGGGGGTCTGCACGCCACCGCCGGTGCAGGAGGCCAGCTCACCGCAGGTCATGCCTGCGGGGGCCATGCCGGCGAACTCGCGGTTGACGATGACGAAGCCATTGCTCATGGGCTCGATGCCGCAGATGCACTCGAAGCAGCCGCAGGAGGTCATGGGATCCTCCAGGATGGAGTACAGGGTCACGGACTCAACGGCACCGTGGGTGGAGTCGAAGATGGCCTTGTCAACGCTGGCGAAGCGGCCGGTGCGCTCGTCGGTGCAGCCCTCCTTGAAGATGGGCTGGCAGGGACCGTTGGGGTCCAGCTCATTGGTGGCCTTGGCATCCAGCCAGGAAACGGCACCGCACAGGCCCAGACGCTCGGGAGTGACCACGCAGCAG
>JAZOXE010000014.1:0-5783 GCA_045659525.1 Faecousia sp.
AAGGTTAAAATTTTGAGATTTGTCACCGGAATGGCTTCGCAAAAAGCCAGTGAAGCAGAAGTTAGATGTAATGGAAAAACTGTTTGGAATGGCTTTTCTGGTCAGGTTGCAACCTTTAAGATTGAACAGGCTGAAAAAATTGAAATTGTTATTAAACAGGCGTATACAGGTCACCCCTTCCCGTTCTTTAAGGACTTTTCAATTTGTGGAAGTGTTGAGCCGGGCAAAAAATATGAGGTTAAAAATGCTCGCGCTTCCTTAGTTTTTGGAGATCCGACAAAATCTAGCTGGGTTCTTTCCGAAGTAGACGTTATCGATTCCGGAACATAATCTGGAAAATACATTTTAGTACGCTATAAACACTCGCACCTTTTCGTTGTAGTAGTCCAAGGGATACCTCAAAGGACGATTTTGTGTGTTGTTAGGATTAGTGAAAATTCCGACCCCCCTCTTTGAAAAAGCCGACCTCCTCTCGGTCTAAAAACGACCCCCGGGGGTCGCAGCATTTCAAAATTAGGGTTATTACACATGAAAAGACCGTATTGTGATACAATCACGGTCTTTTCAACTAAGTTTGCCCTTTGGGCAAGTGAAGTTACTGCGTAGTGAAGTTTCGCCTGGCGGCGAAGTGGGCAAACTTAACTTCACTTTGTGCGATAGCACAAAACTTCACTATGCCATCGGCATAACTTCACATCGGCAAAGCCGATACTTCACAAACAAAAAACGAAGGGACTGTAAAAAAGTCCAAAACTGAAAATTTAGCAAAACTATTCCCCGCAAAAGCAGGATGTTTTTCCTGCCTTTGCGGGGAATTTGCAACTATTTATGAATTATGATTTATAAGAAATTGAGTTTTTTGCAACTCCTTTTTCAGTTAAATCCACCCTACGGGGATGAAATCCGCCTCGACGGCGGAAGGGTGGATTTAATTTCATCCAAGTCAAAGACTTGGATTTCATCTGCGTCAGCAGATTTCATCCTTGCGAGAGCAAGGATTTCATTCAAAAAGCGCCCAATCTGGATCCATTTCCAGCCTGGGCATTTTGCGTTTTTAGGGGTATTTTTTCTTATACCTTTTGTTAAATTTATGAGGTTTTATTAAATTTGTGGGGGCGTTTGTTAAACTTATGCCCTTTCGTTAAACTCATGGCGGTTTCGTTAAATTATTGAAATTTCCATGTTTACAAATGTCTAATTAAGAATTATAATAAATATGCCAAACTACAACAATACCATAAGCTGGAAGGCTGTTTCTTTAGGGGTATTATACCCGTTTTGCCTTCTTGTTGTGGATTTGTTAAAAATGCAGATTCCACCAACAGGAAAGCAGAAATGTTCTTCGTATTGTTGTTTAGTTTGGCGACTATCGGAGTTTGCGTTTTTTGTGCGGTTACTTCGGTAGCCGCACTTTTGGCTCATAGGAGGAAAAGAAAAATGAAAAAGATCGCAAGTCTACTATTGGCACTTTCGTTGGTGTTCTGCGTGCTGCTTGCCCTGCCTCTGAATGTAAGCGCTGCAAGTTCCACCACGCAGGATGGTTTGGAAGTGACCATCACAACGGATAAGACCGAATATACTGCTGACGAGGATATTCAGGTATCGGTCAGTGTTAAGAACAACAATTCCTATAAGGTAGAGGGAATTTCTGTTGAAACGCTGCTTCCTGAGGGGTTGGTGCTGAAAACCGGAAACCTTTCCGCGACCGACATTGATGTTGAGGCAGGTGCATCCTACGCTGCCTCTGTTGTTGCGCGGTTGTCCGAAGATTTAAAGGATAACGAAGGAACAATATCAACCGAACCCACCGCTCCCACACAACCCACAACGCCGGATTCAGACACCCCCAAAACCGGTGACGATTTTAATCTTGTGCTTTGGGTAGTGCTTCTTGTTGCATCTGCCGTTGGCATCGTTTTGGCCGTTGTACTCAAGAAGAAAATGCGGATCATATGCCTGCTATTGTGCGGAGCGATGCTTCTTACGATGGTGCCGGCAGAAGTATTCGCAACGGAAACTGCGGTCTGCACAATTTCTGTGGATACGACAGTTGAGGTTGCCGATGTGGCTGCCCAGATCCAGGCAAAGGTTTCCTATGTTTCGGGAGATGTTACAGAGAGACCTGTTCTAGCATTGCAAACCAGTGAGAATTTCCTGTATAACAGCGATAATGAATACTATACGCTGTCCGGTGAAATGTCTGTGCTTAGCGGCACGCTGAGCAATAGCGCAAAAGTGGAATCTGTAAAATTGGAACTGTCCTACAACCAGGAAAATGTGGCAGAGTTCAATATTGATCCCCAGGAAAATTGGTCTGCAAGCAACTTTGGTTTGCTACCCGGTGAAAACACCCTGAAGTTCTATATGACAGACGATGACGGTGTTGTTTGGGTACAGTCTGAGACGGTCATGTGTTCTACCACAGAGAATATTGACAATATTATCGAAGATACTGCCGCGAATACGGACACCGACCAACTGCCGGACTATATTGAAACACTGTTTGGCACAGACTCCGAAAAAAGCGATACCGACGGAGATGGTTTGAACGATGATATAGAAGGTCAGATCCTTGGCTGTGATGCGCGATTTAGTGATACCGACGGCGATGGTGTTGATGATGCAACTGAAGATGCAGATTCAGATGGAATCAGCAATCTTGCAGAGGTTCAGGGCGGCACAAACCCCTGCTGTATGGATACGGACGAGGATGGCTTAAACGACTACGAAGAACTTTATACATACCAAACCATTCCGACCAACAAAGATACCGACGGCGACGGTGTTGAGGATGGTTGGGAGATCGAAAACGGAACAGATCCCAAAACAGCAGAAAGTTCCTTCCAGGTAACAACATCTATGGATGCAGGCGACAGCACGGTAGAAGTGCAGTTGGATCTGCCCGGCGCGCAGGCGCAAACCTTAACGGTTGCGCCCGCAGAGGAGGAAGTTCTGAACGGGGCGATCCCGGGTCAATTAAGTATGCCGGTTTCTTTGACTGTGGACGGCGCGTTGCCTGCTGAAGGCGCAACATTGCGTTTTGCGGTTGCTGATACATATCCGGCCTCTCAGACAGCGGATTTCTGCCCGGTCGTGTATTATTTCAATCCTGAGACCCAACTGTTAGAAGAGGTTACAACAACTTATTCCAATCACGTGGCAGAAGCGCATTTGGAGCACTTCTCTACCTATATTCTGCTGAATAAGCGAGATTTTGACGAAGTATGGGAGACAGAGATCCGCGCACCCGGAGAAGAAGGTCAGGAACATCCGGATCGGCTGGATGTCGTGCTGGTAATCGATTCTTCCGGAAGTATGCAAACCAATGACCGAAACGGTTTGCGCAAAGAGGCGGCAAAGCGTTTTGTGGATAAACTAGGTGAGAACGACCGCGCTGCGATCATCGATTTCGATAGTTATACAACTGTCCTCTCTGAGTTCACAAACGACAAAGCGGCTTTGTATGCTGCCATCGACCGGGTGAACAGTTCCGGCGGTACATCTCTTACAAGAGGTATCTCGCCCGCTATTGATATGTTTACAAATGCCAACTATTCCAATGAGGCATATCGATATATCATTATGCTGACCGATGGCGATGGAAGTTATGATACCAACCTGACTGCAAAAGCAAAAAATAACAAGATCCAGATCTATACGATCGGCTTGGGTTCCGGCGTTGTTGTCAGCCGACTGCAGGCAATTGCAGACGGTACTGACGGCAAATACTACTTCGCATCTACGGCGGACGAGTTGGAGCAAATATATGACGATACCGCAATGGAAACCATAGATTATTCTACGGACTCCAACGGCGACGGAATTTCTGATTATTATACGCGCCTGATTGCGGATGGCACAATGCGTGATGGCGCCGGCAAACGGTATTTTGTAGGCGCAATTACCAGCGCGGTGCTGGATGAATTCCCCAACGAACTGAGCATCGAAAATCTGATTTACAACACCATTCAGAAAAACGCTGACTATGATGGCGACGGCTTGAAAAATGGTCAAGAATTGGTGATCACCGAGAAAAATGGCAAGGTATATGTGAAGATGATCTCCGATCCGTCCCTGCCTAACAGCGATAGCGATATCTTCGATGATCGGGTGGAATACACACTGGGCGGACATCCCTTTGCGCAAGATGTGGAAGCATTCTATTTGGATGATATGGTCAATAGCGACTATTTCGTCGCCGCAATGTGCGCGGATGAGTATATTGACAACGGATGGTACCGTGTTCAGTTGGGTTTGGGCAACTTTATTTATGGCGGCGAATATGACTGGAATTATGCCGCGCAGAAACAGTTGCTGTCAAGCACAGAAAATTATGCCAGCTATTTGCAGGACGTTTATAAAGGCCAGTATCTCTCTACAAACACCATCGGCGCGATCAACGATAAACTGTCCGGCTTCAACAACTTTCTGTCAGCCTACGATGCTGTACAAGATCCGTTGGCGGATGCGGCGGCTCGCAGAGACCTTTTAGAATGCATTGCAGATCTTGAGCGCGCAAAGTTCGAACTGAGCAAGATGGATCTGTCTGACCTCACCGCATTGGCCAATAAATGCTCTGAGGTTGCAGGCCTTTCAGAAAAAGCGGATAAGCTTGAAGATAGTTTCTCTGCAGTAGATTTCTCCCGGTTTGAGGGTCTGTCCAAACTGAGCCTGAAGGCACCTAAGTGGCTGACTAAAGCGGGCAACGTGGCAGGAAAAGTTGGTGACGGTCTGACTTATGTAACCGCTGCCGTAGACACCTTTACAGCAGTAGTAAGCACCATCAATGGTTATGCCGCCTTGACTTCCGCAACCCAGTCCTACGGCGCGATGCATCAGTTGTTTACACAGATGCAATATAGCGAGATCAGTTTTGTGTCAATTGCCGCCAGTGAATTGAAACTATCTGTAGAATCTCAATTTATTAAGATGATGTCAGAAGTGAAAATGGTTTACAATGATTTCATGTATAGTTGGGATGAAGTAGGTATCGGCATGGTGCTGGCAGAATGCGGCCCCATAGGCTGGGCGATTGCGATCGGTCGAACCGTGGGTGATCTGCTTACCGGAATCAGCAAAACCAGTAAGGAACACATTTATATGATTTCTGTAGGTGAAGCCTCTAAGAGCAGCGCATATTTGTTGAGAAGTTCGATAGTGGAACGCGGAAACTTCTTCCACCTGGCTGGTGAAAATACAATGGATTATATGCTGCTGTGCGGTGCAATGCGCATAAATGGCGAGCAAAAGGTTATTGATTCCAGCGCAGCGCAGTCTTGGCTGTATAAAAAAATCAACAACCACGAAGGCGTTGTGGAATTGTGTACAGATACCATTGAGAAAATGAAGGATCTTCTGGTTCGTTATGGTTTGTATTCCCGCGGAAAACCCTTTTAAGTAAGGTGGGAAAACATCCCCACGAGGATCACAGCATTTCAAATGAAACAAAAAAGCCACCCATTGGGCAGCGCGCCATAGTGATAAATTGCCTAAAAAGGCGTCTATTTTCCTAATATTGCGTCAAAAATCCTCACAATCCACAAAGGATTCTTGCGGTTTTTTCCTTATCTTAGAAAAATAAGCGTTCTTTTTAGGTGCAATGCAGTTTTGAAATAGCAACTTTTTTTGATTAACAAATGACAAAATTCCCGGAATGCTGTCGCATTTCGGGAATTTTTCATGCAGTTAAGCGAGAAAGGGGCAGTTCAAAACCATTTTCTCACTATGGCGCGTTGCCCTTAAGACGGCACTTTTTTCTTAATTTTCTTCTGTAGCAGGGGTGT
>JAZOXE010000015.1:0-1453 GCA_045659525.1 Faecousia sp.
CAGGAAACAGTTCCGGCAGGCGTGGGCTTGTGCCATTTGTCTCTATGCAGGTATGGATGCCTTTTTCTTTCAGTTTGGAAAGAAAGTTATGGACTTCATCCAGTTGCAAAGCCACTTCTCCACCGGTAAGGGTAATGCCGCCGCCGTCAAAAAACATCATTTCACTGCGGCAGACTTCCGCGACCAATTCTTCCACCGAATATTCCCGGCCGCCGGTTAAGGCAAGACCTTCGGGGTTGGAGCACCAGGGGCACCGAAGATTGCACCCTTGCAAATGATAAACCAATCGGTTTCCCGGGCCGTCTTGGGAGAAATTAAAGCCTTTTTGAAAAATCCGTAATGACATCCCTTTCACCTCACATCCAATATACCACAAATTTGGAGTTTGTCAATTGAATTGACAAATAAACGCACTTTTAGTATAATAAACAAAAAGATTATGGGAGGCAATTTTATGAGCACAGCAGCGCCGTGGCAGAAACCGGTATTTTTTCAGAGAAACCGGGTGTTTCGCGTATATTTAGGCGGAATGGGTTTTCGCGATTTTTTAGGGGATGCGCCGGAGGACGGCTTTTTGCCGGAGGAATGGGTGTGTTCTGCGGTAAAAGCCATCAACCCGGGACATACGGATCCTTTGGAGGGTATTTCTCTGCGCAGGGAAGACGGCGTACCCTTTTCTCAAATCCTCGGGGAAAACAAAAAGGAATATTTAGGTGACCGGGAAGATCTGGGCGTACTGGTAAAATATTTGGACAGCGCCATTCGCCTGCCTATGCAGGTGCATCCCACCCGAGATTTTTCCAAAGTCCATTTTGGCAGCCCCTACGGGAAAGCGGAAGCGTGGCTGATTTTGGCAACCCGCCCGGATGCCTGTATTTACTTTGGCTTCAGCCGGGAGGTCAGCAAAGAGGAATTTGCCCAAGCCGTTGCCCAAAGTGAAACCGACAAAGAAGTTATGACGCAATTTGTAAACCGGGTCCCGGTACAAACGGGAGATGTGTTCTTTGTGGACGCCGGTGTGATTCACGCCATCGGTGCAGGCTGTTTGATTTTGGAAGTGCAAGAACCCACTGACTTTACCATTCAGCCGGAGTTCTGGTGCGGAGATTACCACCTCAATGACCGGGAGATGTATTTGGGATTAGACCCGGACACCGCCCTTTCCTGCTTCCATTTCCACCGTTACGGTAAGGAAGTTGTGGAAAAAGGCAAGAAAACCTCCCGGGTTTTGCGCCAAGAGCCGGGACTTACGGAGGAAGCGCTGATTGATGCAAGCGACACCCCCTGCTTCTCTATGAATCGGTATTATTTGGACGATGGCAGATTGCCGTTGGAGATTCCCGCATCCATTTGGATTTGCGCCCAAGGCAGTGGCGAAGTTTGTTGGGAAGGCGGCATGCAAACATTAAAGCAAGGGGATTATTTCTTCCTGCCTGCGGCCGCTGCTGAAAAA
>JAZOXE010000016.1:0-2001 GCA_045659525.1 Faecousia sp.
GTACAGTTCCAAAGCAGTCTTATCCAGGCGCCCTGCAACGTCATTTTTGAGTTCTTTGGGCATCCAAACGATACGCTCGATACCGCCCTCGGCCGCCAGGAACTTCTTGGAAGCAATGAAGTGACGGCCGGGACCCATAAAGCCGGGGGTCTGAACACCGCCGCCGGTGCAGGACGCCAGTTCGCCGAAGGTCATACCGGCAGGGGTCATACCCTTATATTCCCGGTTTACCACGATAACGCCGTTGGAAACAGCCTCGATACCGCAGATACATTCAAAGCAGCCGCAGGATGTCATAGGATCTTCCAAAATGGAGTACAGGGTCACATTTTCAACCGCGCCGTGGGTTGCTTCCTTAATCATACGGTTTACTTCTTCATACCGACCGGTACGGGCATCAATCAAGCCCTTCTTCTCAATGGGCTGGCAAGGACCGTTAGGATCCAGTTCGTTTGTTGCCTTGGCATCCAGCCAGGAAACAGCGCCACACAAGCCCAAACGTTCCGGTGTAACAACACAGCAGTGCGCCGGAGCAAAGGACTGGCAGAGAATACAGGTGTAGTAACGGTCAACCGCTTCATCTGTCATCGATGCCAAACGGTCATCTCTCTGGGTGTAACGGGGCATTGCCACTTCATCACGGAATTTTGCGGCCTCTGCTGCGTCGGTGATCAGCGTAATTTGACATTTATCTACAACTGCGTCAAATTCATTCATAATCATTACGTACAGAACTTCCGCAAAATCTTTCAGCCGCAGACCGGCTTCATAAGCGGCATTAGAAACACGCACACGAACCTGGTTACGCTGACCGGTATGCATTACGCCTTCCATATAGTTAAACCATGCGTGAAATTTCCGCTCGATAACAGATTCGAAATCTACCTGCATTTTCTTGCCGGCGACTTCCACATAGGTAGCCAGAGCCAATTCCTTTTCATCGCACAGGTCCGGTCCGATAATGGAAATCTTATGGTCTTCCACTTCAGAAAGTTCCCGCATAACTACCAGTTCGGCAGTGGGGTTCTTGCTGGACCAGAACTCGTTGTGCATATCTGCCTTACGGATAATTTCACCTTCAAAGGCAGCGGCAAATGCCACGGGAATGGGAAGTTCGGTAGTCTTAATTTTAATGTTACGCAGTTCCAAAGACTTCTTAACGGTTTCGTTATGGTCACAAACAGACTCCAATGCGCCGGGAACCTGATTTTCACCCAAATCAATATCCACAACAACGGGGAAGCCCAATGCGATTGCGCCTGCGCCGGCAGAAACTACCACTGCGTCAATTGCGCCAAAGGTGTTAACAAAAGCGGGAACACGGTTTTTGGTGTATTCCAGCAAGCCGCCCAAATCGCCGGGCTGAATATTACCGAAAATCAAAGCCGCACGCACAGCAACGGTAACAACGTGGATAACAGAAGTTACATCGTGTCCCAAGGGAATCACGCGGAACTCCAAGCCCATCTTTACGCCGCCTTCTGCGCACTGCTCAATGACATCGCCGACCATAAAGGTCATAATGCCTTTGGATTGGTAATCCTTAACAACCTTAACCACATCTTCTGCATTTTCAGCCTTACCCAAAACAACTGCCACACCGGGGATATCACCGGTTACCAGCGGCACGCCAAGGCTACGAATAATGGGGTCGGGAACGAAACCGATACCGGAATCTTCAGCATAAGGGTCGCCGCCTTCTACATATTTTAGTCCCTCAATGATTTCTGCGCCCACAGCAGTCGCCAGACCGGCATTGAGAGCCTGTCCCAAATCTTCCTGATTGGTAATCAGGCTTTTTAGAACGCCGACACAGGCAGTCAAGTCGCCCAAAGTCTTTACTTTTACGCCGGTAGCGGCATAAATTGTGGGGAAGAAATAGGCTGTATCGGGGAATGCAATCGCATGGTCTGCGCCGTACATGGCAATGGCATCGTTTACCGCGCCTTCAGTCAAACCGGCAACAGCATTGGATCCGCCATAAATTAAATCGGTTAATAC
>JAZOXE010000017.1:0-1606 GCA_045659525.1 Faecousia sp.
ATGAATGAGGCTGCGATTATGGCTGCCCGGGATAACCGCCCGGTACAGAATATGGTGGACTTAAACGACGCCATTATGAAGATTATGGCAGGTCCGGAGAAGAAAAGCCGTCTGCACCTGCAAAAGGATTTGTATATGACGGCAATCCACGAAGCCGGCCACGCAGTTGCAATGTACAATCTGCCAACGCATGATCCGGTGCATCAGATTTCCATTGTTCCCAGAGGACAGGCGTTGGGTTTGACCTGGAGTATGCCGAAAGAAGACAGCGCCCACTTAACCCGCAACGAAATGTACGAACAGATTGTGGGACTTTTAGGGGGAAGAGTTGCAGAGAGTCTATTCTTGCAGGATATCTCCACCGGCGCATCCAATGATATCGACCGCGCCTCCAAACTGGCAAGAGATATGGTGGCAAGATACGGTATGTGCGAAAAATTGGGTACAGTATCCTACATCGATGACAGTGAAATTTTTGTAGGCAGAGATTATGAAAAAACAAAAAGTTATTCGGAAAAAGTGGCAGGTACGATTGACGACGAAGTGAAGACGTTGATTGACCGCGCTTATGACCACTGCCGTCAAATCCTGACAAAGGACAAGGAGAAAGTAAAGGCGGTTGTGGATTTCCTGATGGAACACGAAACCATGACCGGCAAACAGTTTGACGCTTGTATGACCGGGGAAACGGTTCAGCCTGCCAGTGAAACGGCGCTCTTTGACAGTTTTAAAGAAGATCAATAATAAACAGAGCGTAAGGTTTAAGATTTAACCTTACGCTCTGTTTTTATACTTTATTCGATTTCTAAATCCATTTTTGATACTACGGATTTACACCGGGGACACAGACCGTTTTCATCGGATTGCAGGGAGTGCATCCAACAACGGGGGCACTTTTCACCCTTTGCTTCGGTAACACCAACGGTAAGACCGGGGAGGTTTTCACCGTTACCGACGGTTGCGCCATCCGGAATCGGTTCCCACTGGCAGGAAGAGACAATGCAGATTTCTGCAAGATTCAGGTCTTTGCAGGTCTGCACCAATGCATCATCAGTAGTTTGCAGACTTACATGGGCTTCCAAAGCCTTGCCAATACGTTTGTCGGCCCGGGCAATTTCCAAAACGCCGTTGACGTCTTGACGCAGTTTCATAACCGTATCCCATTTTGCCATAACTTCTTCGGGCAAAGTATATGTGCTTAAGTTGTCAGGCATCTGGTTCAGCAGAATATTCCGGGCATCGTCGCCGTCTTTGTGGGGCATAGCCTGCCAAATCTCATCGCAGGTAAAGGCCAAAATCGGCGCGAAGAGTTTGGAAAGAGTATCCACAATTAAATACAGCGCAGTTTGTGCGGAGCGGCGGCGCAGGCCGTCTTTTTCTTCGCAGTAGAGCCGGTCCTTAATAATATCCAAATAGAAGGAGGAAAGTTCTACAACGCAGAAATCGTTAATTGCATGGGAAACAACATGGAATTCATAATTTTCGTAGGATTTCCGACAAGTGGCAATCAAATCGTTGAGTTTCGTTAGCGCCCACTTATCCAGTTCTTCCAAGTTGCCGGATTCTACCAATTCGTTAGGATTAAAGCCGTCTAAATTACCTAAAC
>JAZOXE010000018.1:0-16425 GCA_045659525.1 Faecousia sp.
ATGGAATCTCCCAAAAACTCCACCCGTTCGTTGCTTTTCAGGCTGTCACGCCACCGCTCGTTGGCATAGGAAGAATGGGTTAAAGCATTTTGTAACAGTGTAATATTTTGAAACCGATACCCCAAGGCCGTTTCCAAATCCTTAATCATCTTGTTTCTCCTTCGGCGACAGTTTCTGCAAATCCGTTTCCAAATCCTGCGCGATATCTCCCCGGGCTGCACCCATAGCCTGCCCTACGGCATTACGAAATGCCAACGCATCGGAAGACCCGTGGGCCTTGATCACCGGCTTGCGAATACCCAAAAACGGAGTGCCGCCGATTTCCCGGTAGTCCAACAGTTTCATCAGTTCCTTCACACCGGGCTTGCACAGCAAATATCCCAGCACGCTGAAAATGCTTCTTTTGAATACTTTGCGTTTCAAGGCGCTGCCCATAAACATGGCCGTTCCCTCGATGGATTTTAGCAGTACGTTTCCGGAGAATCCGTCGCACACCACCACATCCACTGCGCCCAACGGCACATCTCTTGCTTCCACATTGCCCACAAAGTTCACGATACCTTTTTCTGCCGCATCCTGAAGCAGGGCATACCCCTCTTTTTGCAGTGGCGTACCCTTGGTGTCCTCTGTGCCGATGTTTAAAAGTCCCACTTTGGGATTTTCTACGCCAAGATTCTTTTTGGCATATAAAGAGCCTACAATACCAAACTGAAGCAAAAATTCCGGTGTGCACTCAGCATTAGCGCCACAATCCAAAATAACGGTTTTGCCTCCGGCTTTATTGGGCATAGCCGGTCCCATTGCCGCCCGGCGGATTCCCTTTACCCGCTTAACCAGCAATGTTGCGCCGGTTAAAAGGGCGCCGGTACTGCCGGCAGAAACAAAGGCATCTCCCTTTCCCTCTGCCAGCATCTTAAGTCCTATCACCATAGAGGAATTTTTTCTTTGCCCTACTACATTTGCCGGACCGTCGTGCATATCCACCACTTCATCCGCGTGGGTGATTTCCATACCCGCGGGCAAATCTGCAACACCGTGTTTCCGGAGAGTTTCCAAAATTTCTTCTCCACGGCCTACCAGCATAATTTGGGTATCATAGGTTTTCAGCGCTTCCAATGCTCCCAACACTGCGGCTTCCGGCGCATTGTCGCCACCCATCGCGTCCAGTATGATTTTCATAGTTGCACCTCTTTCTCTATATCCCCCGGGCGACCATTTCATCAATGATTTTTAAGGAACGGTTTGCGATGGCCAAATTTTTCTCCGCTTTTTTCCGTATCCGCTCCTGCAAGGGGGAAATAATGCTGAAATTGATGTTCATCGGTTGAAAGTTTTCGATTCGTTCGTCACTAATGTATAAGCCCAACGCGCCAATGGCAGTTTCCTTGGGGAAAACCGGCACCGGTTTCTCCAAAATTCTTGCGGCCATACAAACCGCCGCCAAAAAGCCCGACGCGGCGCTTTCCACATAACCCTCCACACCGGTCATTTGTCCTGCAAAGGCCACCATAGGATTCCTTCTGTCACTGTAGGTTTCATCCAGCAGTTTCGGTGACTGGAGGAATGTGTTTTGATGCATTACTCCATAGCGGACAAACTCCGCGTTCTTCAGCGCGGGAATCATAGAAAATACCCGTTTTTGTTCCGGGAATTTCAGATGGGTTTGAAATCCCACCAAATTATACACACTTTTTGCCGCATTGTCCTGGCGCAGTTGTACCACCGCATAGGGTTCTTTTCCGGTGCGGGGATCTGTCAGTCCCACCGGTTTCAGCGGACCGTAACGCAGTGTATCTGCCCCCCGGCGCGCCATAACTTCCACCGGCATACAGTCTTCAAAAACATTTTTGTCCTCAAAACCGTGCACCGGGGCTTCTTCCGCCGCTATCAGTTCCCGGATAAAGGCGTGATATTCCTCTTTGTTCATAGAGCAGTTTACATAATCCGGCGTCCCCCGGTCATATCGGGATTGCCACCAAGCCTGGTTCATATCCACGGACTCTGCCGTTACCAGAGGCGCGGCAGCATCGAAAAAGTGAAGATAGTCTTCTCCAAAGTATTCCCCAATGGTCTGGGAAAGCGTATCGGATGTCAGCGGTCCAGTGGCAATAATCACCGGACCCTCCGGCACTTGCGTCACTTCTTGGGATACCACTTTAATATTGGGATGACTGCGGATTTTCTCCGTTACCAAATTGGAAAATCCTTGGCGGTCAACTGCCAAACAACCCCCGGCCTCTACCCGGGTAGCATCTGCGCAAGCAATAATCAAACTGCCCAGCCGCCGCATCTCTTCTTTCAAAAGTCCCACGGCATTTTCCAGCCGGTCTCCCCGCAAGGAGTTTGAACACACCAGTTCCGCAAAGGTATCCACATGATGGGCGGGACTTTTTTTATTTGGTTTCATTTCATATAGGGTTACCGCAAGTCCCCGGCACGCCAGTTGCCATGCGGCTTCCGCCCCGGCAAGACCTGCGCCCACCACCGTTACCTGTTTCACGGTTTAAGCCTTCTTTCTGCCGGTTTTCTTGCCGGCGGTTTTCTTCTTGTCCTCCGACTTTTCCTCATCGGTCTTCTTCTTAAAATAGCCTCGCTTATCTTCCGGCAGGAAATTTTCACATTCTTCGTTGGTACAGAAAGATTTCATTCTGCCTCTTCCGGATTTCTTGAACAACGTCTGGCCGCACTTGGGACAGTCTTCCGCTGTGGGCACGTCCCAACTCATAAAGCCGCAATCCGCGCCTTTTTCGCAGGCATAATACGCATATCCGCGCTTGGATTTGCGTTTTAATATGGTGCTCCCGCATTTGGGGCAGCGACCGGGCATCCGTTCTACAAGGGGCTTGGTGTTTTTACATTGCGGGAATCCGGGACAAGCCAAGAATTTTCCGAATCTGCCCACTTTAATCACCATATTTCTGCCACATTCTTCGCAAATTTCTTCGCTGACTTCTTCCGGCACTTTCAGCCGTTTTCCGTCCAGCGCCGACTCTGCCTCTTTCATTTCCTTTTGGAATCCGGCATAGAACTGAGCAAGCACATCTTTCCAATTCCGTTTACCTGCTTCCACTTCATCCAACTGAGTTTCCATATTGGCAGTGAACTCCACGTCAATCACATCGGTGAACCGTTCTATCATCAGCCCGGTTACCACTTCGCCCAACGCCGTGGGCTGCAGACGTTTTTCCACTTTATTTACATACTCCCGGTCTTCAATGGTGGAGATGGTGGCGGCATAGGTAGAGGGGCGGCCAACGCCCTTTTCTTCCATGGCTTTAATAAGGGATGCCTCGGTATACCGGGCAGGGGGTTGGGTGAAATGCTGTTGGGTTTTCAGATCCACGCACTGCGCCTCATCGCCAGCCTGCAAGTCCGGCAGCGGAGAGCCTGCTACCTCTCCCTCTTCATCCATTCCCTCTTCATACACCGCCAAAAAACCGGAGAATTTTACGCTCTGGTGGGCAGCACGGAACACGTGCCCTGCGCACTGGGCATCAATAGACACCGTATCATACACCGCATTCGCCATCTGGCTTGCCAAAAACCGACTCCATATCAGTTTATAAAGCCGATACTGGTCTTTGGTTAAACTGGAAGCAATTCGTTCCGGGTCCAGTTCCACATGGGTGGGACGAATGGCTTCGTGGGCATCCTGAGCGCCGCTTTTGGTTTTAAAGGCATGAAAACGTCCGTAATAGTATTGCTTGCCGTAGCGTGATTTGATGAACTCGCCGGCGGCGGCCATTGCTTCATCGGAAAGCCGCAAAGAGTCGGTTCGCATATAGGTAATCAAACCCAGCGTTCCCTCACCGGCGATATCCACACCCTCATAAAGTTGCTGGGCAATGGACATGGTGCGCTTGGGTGTCATATTCAGTTTCCGGGAAGCCTCCTGCTGCAAGGTGGAGGTCGTAAAAGGAGGGGCGGCAGAACGCTTTTTATCTGCCCGCTTAACACCGGTAACGGTGAATATCTTCCCCTCAATATCCTTTAGCACATTCTGTGTCTGTTCTTCCGATTCCAGTTCCCGCTTTTTTGTGTCTCCATAGTACCGGGCCACAAACTTGGCATTTTTAGCAACGGTCTGCAGAACCACATCCAAAGACCAGTACTCCTTCGGCACAAAGGCGCGGATCTCATTTTCTCTGTCCACAACCATACGGGTTGCCACAGACTGCACACGGCCTGCAGACAGGCCTCTGCGCACTTTTTTCCAAAGCAGGGGCGACAGTTCGTAACCTACAATCCGGTCCAAAATCCGTCTTGCCTGCTGGGCATCTACCAAATCACTGTCAATCTGTCGGGGGGATACGATGGCTTCCTGCACAACTTTCCGGGTAATTTCGTTAAACGTCACCCGCTGCGCCTTTTCGTCGGAAAGTCCCAGCAACTCCTTTAAGTGCCAGGAAATGGCTTCACCTTCCCGGTCAGGGTCCGTTGCCAGATACACAGCGTCCGCCGTTTTTGCCGCTTTTTTCAGTTCCGCAATCAAATCTTTCTTCGTGTCTAACGGCAAATATTGAGGCACAAAACCGCCGGCAATATCTACGCCCATGGTGCTTTTCGGTAAATCCCGCAGGTGTCCCATACTGGCCTTTACCACATACTCCGAGCCTAAATATTTTCCAATGGTTTTTGCCTTTGACGGCGATTCAACAATTACAAGTTTGGATGCCATAAAGTTCCTCCGTTCGACTGTTTTCAGTCTATTCTAAACCGCTTGCCGGGAAGTTGTTTCACAACCCCCTTCAGGGTTAGTTTCGTAATAATGGAAAGCGCCTGCCCCATAGGAATATCCAGTTGCTGTAAAATCTCATCCATGGGTTGGGGTTCTCGGGTTAAAACCGACAAAACCACCTTTTCTTCTGGTGTTAATTCCGGCAGGCTTCCGGAAACACTATAAGGGGATTTTCTCTCCTTGTCAATGGATTTTTTGTCAGCGGCAACTTTTTCCTCTCTTGTTTTTCCGGGAATCATCACCCTTTGGGCTACAATTTCCTGGGTGTCCCGCATCTCCAAAATTCGCTTATCCGGCCTTTTCACCGTCTGGGGATATAGGGTTTCATACTCCCCTACCACATCCCAGCCGGACAGCGCGGCGATTGCCCCCTGCTGTAAAAGAATGTTGCTTCCTCTGCAACTTTCCATATCCACATTTCCCGGAACGGCAAACACATCCCGGCCTTGTTCTTTTGCTTCCTCTGCGGTAATCAGCGCGCCACTTCTTTCCGGCGCTTCTACAACTAAAACACCGTTGCATATCCCACTGATTATCCGGTTTCTCCGGGGGAAGTTCCATTTGTTCGGTGGGGTTTGAGGCGGATACTCCGAGAGCAAACAACCCTTTTGCGCCACTTGTTCAAAAAGCGGCTCGTTGGCTTTGGGGTATACAATGTCCAGGCCGCTACCTAACACCGCCACAGTTTCCCGATCTTCTGCCAATGCGCCTTGCATAGCCATAGCGTCAATGCCAAAGGCACCACCGGATACCACCAGTCCTCCGCAGGCGGCAATTTGCCGACCAAACCGGACGGCTGTGTGTAGGCCATAGGGCGTTGCTTTTCGGGTTCCCACAATACCAATGGCCGGACGGGTATCCCAGCAAAGCATTTTCCCCTTATGGTAAAGCACCATAGGCGGATTGCTGATATGGCGCAAGCGGGGCGGATAATATTCACTGTCGTAAGTCAAAATTCCAATTTCCGCTTTGCGGCAATCTTCTATAATCTTTTCCACCGATTTTAGATTTTTGTCTTTAAGTTCCTTTATATGTTTTTCCGTCATTCCCTCGATTTGCATCAGCGCATCGGGCGTTGCCAGATAAATTTCTTCTGCATCGGAAAAATGCTTCAGTAACCGTATTTTTATGTGTTCGGGTACTTTCCTCTCTGCGTACCACAACCAGTAAATCTGCAAATTTCCACCTTCTTTCTCTTTGGTGGATATGTTACAGGCACATCTGCCACATAACTATGGTTGCCGCCACTGCGGCATTTAAGGATTCACACCGGGGGTTCATAGGAATCACCAATTCCCGCTGTGCCTGCCGGATAATTTCCCGGCGCACACCCTGCCCCTCGCTGCCAATTACCACAGCCATCTCCCGCAGGTTCGCTTCGCGGATATCTTCAGCGGTTTCGGAAAGCGCTGTCACCGCGATGGGGATTTTTCTTTCCTCGCAGGCTTTTTTCACTGTTTCCCAATCCGCCTGCGCCACCGGCGTGCGAAATACCGCGCCCATAGAGGCTCTGACGGTTTTATGGTTATATGGATCTGCGCAGCCTTCCAGCAGTACCACCGGAACGCCCAACGCATCTGCCGTTCTCAAAATCGTACCCAAATTCCCCGGGTCCTGAATTCCGTCTAACACCAACATCCCCGGTTTCGGTACAAAGGTTTTTTCCTCCGGCAAGCGGCAAATAAACAGCGCGCCTTGGGGTGTTTCCATAGGGGAGATATACGCCATCAAATCTTTGGGGACTTCAACCACCCGGGTAGACTCCGGCAGTGACACCTGTGTTCCCTCTGTCACGATTACCGTTTCCAAGCCCGTCCACCAAGTGGCGGCCTCCTGCAAAAGTTTTGTGCCGTCTGCCACAAAAAGACCCTCTTGTTGCCGATGTTTCCGGGATGTCAGCAACCGGCGCACCTGCTGAATCAGCGGGTTTGTCCGAGATGTGATTCGCTCCATTTTCTCTCCCCCCTACACGCGATACCTTATTATATTATACAGATTTTCCCTTTTCTTGCAAGTGTGGCTTATTTCATAACGAATTTCCGCTCCCGGAAAAAAGTCAGAATTTCCTCTTTTGTTCCTTTCAGTGTGCCCTGAAATGCGCCGGCTTTTCCGCCACCCCGACCGTCTAATTCTTTGGTAACTTCCCGTCCCAAAGTCTGCACATCCTGACTGTTGCTGCTTAAGCAAAAATGATATCCGGTTTCATCGCTGCCGGAAATCACCGCCGCCGTACCGGTACAAACCTGCCCTATCTTTTCCGCCAAATTCCGCACATTTGCCGGCGTCAGGTTTTCCTCTTCGTAAATCACGTTGTCTTCTCCCTGATAGCCTTGGGCAATCAGCGAAAACAGCCGGTTTTCCAACGCCCCCACCCGGTACTTTTCATTTCCCAGTTGCTCATTTATTTTTCTCGCGCCGTCTCCGGTTTCCAGAGGTTTTACGGAAAAAGTCTGGGATACCTGCCGATTCTGTTCCCAAACCCGTTGGAAGTAGGAAAGTGCTCTGCCGCCGCAGACAATTTCCATCCGCACCCCTTGATGGAACTTTACCATACTCAAGATTTTCATGAGTCCCACTTCTCCGGTTTTGGAAACGTGTACACCACAGCAGGCGCAATAGTCCGCCCCCGGCACATCCACAATCCGCACCGGCCAGGGCAGTTCCCGCTTGGTACGGTAGGCAATGTTGGGAAGTTCCGCCTCCGCCGGATACCAACATTGAAGCGGCCGGTTTTCAAAAATCACCTGATTTGTTAGATTTTCCAGTTCCCCAATGTCCTCTTGGGGAATGGGGCCGTCAAAGTCCACCGTCACCGTGTCTGCGCCGATGTGAAAACCGTTGTTGTGGTATCCGTATTTTTTATGAATGAATCCGGAGAGAATGTGCTCGGCGGTATGTTGCTGCATAAAATCAACACGCCGTTGCCAATCAATTTCGCCGGTAACTTCTTCGCCAGGGCAAAGAGGACCGTCGCAAATATGCAAAATTTCTCCTTCTGCCTCCCGGGTATCTGTTACCCGAACTGCGCCCAACTTACCGGTATCTCCCGGCTGTCCGCCGCCTTCCGGATAAAATGCAGTTTGGTCCAGCACCACTTCATACACCCCTGCCCGGGGCTCACACCGAAGAACATTTGCGGAAAACGTCTTTGCGTGACAGTCCGCGTAAAATAGTTTTTCTGTTTGCATTTTCTCTGCTCCTTACGAGTTTTCCACTATTGTAGCATAGATTCTATAATTCTGTCGAGGGGTTTTCCTTGCCTCCTTCCCTTTTCGTGTTTTTTCTGCTCCGGGGCACGATAAAATGACCCTACTTACACCCAAAGGAGGATCGACAATGCAGTGTCAAAAACTGAAAACTTATATGGAAACCGGACGCGTGGTGTTTTTGCCTGCCCGGGCCATTTCTCCCAATCCTGCCCAACCCCGGAAACATTTTTCCCAACAGTCTTTGGATGAATTGGCAGAAAGTATCCGCCTTCACGGTATTTTGCAGCCCCTTTCTGTTCGGCGCATTGGCGCCTCCTATCAACTGATTGCCGGGGAACGGCGGCTGCGGGCAGCAAAAATTGCCGGTCTTACGGAGATCCCCTGCATCTTAATGCATATGGATGACCGGGAATCCGGCACAGTGGCGTTGGTGGAAAATTTACAGCGGCAGGACTTGGATTTTATTGAAGAAGCCAAAGGCATAGCCCGCCTTATGGATTCCTGCGACCTATCCCAAGAGCAGGTTGCCAAAATGCTGGGCAAAAGTCAAAGCGGCATTGCCAACAAACTTCGGCTTTTACACCACTCCAACCCGGTTTTGGAGGCCATCAGCCAAAACGGTTTAACAGAACGCCACGCCCGGGCACTTCTGAAACTTCCCTCGGAGGAAGAAAAATTAAAAGCAATTTCCGTTATCGGCAAACTCTCTATGAGCGTTGCCCGAACGGAACAGTATATCGAAAATCTTTTATATAAACCGGATACACCGCCGCCAAAAGCCAATTTGGGCGCATTTTTGAACCATTTATCCCAAACCCTATCCCGGTTTCAACGCTCCGGTATCCCCGCCGTATCGGAACGGCGGGAAACTGCAGAGAGCATTGTTTTTACCATTACCATCCCCAAATAACCAGCAAAAATGCCCCGAGAAAATCTCGGGGCATTGATTATAAGATATACTTGCAGACTAACTCGGTATACGCCGCCGGGTTTTCGATGGGCAAATCTGCCATCAAAAGCGCCTGGGCGTAGAGAATCCGGATATAATCCTTTGCTTTTTCCATATCCTGCGTCATTGCGTTTTGAATGGACTTTACGGCTTCGTGCTCCGAATTCAGTTCCAAAATCCGCTGCGCCGGAATGGGCAGTTCCGGGTTCACCCGTTTCATATATTTTTCCATTTCGAAACTCATACCGTTTCCGCTGCGCAGGGCCACCGGATGATTTCCCAAATCTCCGGACAGTTTGACTTCCTTAACATCTTCGCCTAAGGTTTCCTGAATAAATTTCAGGAAACCTTGCATTTTTTCGGTCTTTTCCTGAATTTCTTTCTTTTCTGCTTCGCTTTGCAGCCCCAAATCCTCAGTTGCCGCGTTGCAGAAAGGCTTTTCTCCATAGGTCATCAGGGTTTGGGGTACAAACTCGTCTACCTCATCGGTAAAGAGCAGCACGTCGTAGCCTTTCTGCTCCAAGGTCTGTACCTGCGGAAGTGTCTGCAGATGTTCCTTGCGTTCACCGCAGACATAGTAAATTTTTTCCTGACCTTCCGGCATTGCCGCTACATATTCCTTCAGAGAAACCAATTTCCCCTGGGTTTTGCTGTAAAACAGAAGCAGATCCTGGGTGACCTCTTTATGGGCGCCGTACTCCGCCACTGCGCCGTATTTGAGTTGGCGCTGGAATGCAGTATAAAACGCTTCATATTGCTCCCTGTCATTTTCCAACATCGCCGCCAGTTCGCCCTTAATCTTCTTTTCAATGTTTTTGGCGATGATGGTCAGTTGCCGGTTGTGTTGCAACATCTCCCGGCTGATGTTCAGGGACAAATCTTGGCTGTCCACCACACCCCGGACAAAGCGGAAATGCTCCGGAATCAAATCTTCGCAATTTTCCATAATCATAACGCCGGAAGAATACAGTTGCAGTCCCCGCTTATAATCCTGGGTATTAAAATCATAAGGGGCTTTGGCCGGAATGAACATCAGCGCCTTATAGGAAACACTTCCCTCCGCGCTGGAGTGAATTACCCGCAGGGGTTTTTGGTAATCAAAAAACTTCTCCCGGTAAAAACTTTCGTATTCTTCCTGGGTGACGTCTTTTTTCCCTCTCTGCCACAAAGGTACCATAGAGTTCAGGGTTTCCATTTCCCGGTACTGCTCATATTCCGGCTTGTCCTCGGGGCTATCCGCCTTTTTTTGGGATTTGGTCACTTCCATTCGGATGGGATAACGGATGTAATCAGAGTATTTTTTTACCAAATTCCGCAGTTCGTATTCCTGCAGGAACTGGGAATAGGTGTCCTCTTCCGTATCCGGCTTCAGCGTCATAATTACGTCTGTACCGGGCATATCCCGCTTCGTTTCGGTAACGGTATAGCCATCAGCGCCATCAGACACCCATTTCCACGCCTTGTCTTCTCCGTATTTTCGGGAAATGACTGTGACTTTATCCGACACCATAAATGCGGCATAAAAACCCACGCCAAACTGTCCGATAATGTCAATGTCCTGGTTTTCTTCCATGGCTTCCTTAAAGCCCAAAGAACCAGACTTACAGATAACCCCTAAATTTTCTTCCATTTCTTCTTTTGTCATACCGATGCCGGTATCGGAAACCGTCAATGTGCCGTCTCCCCGGGTTAGAGTGATAGCCAACTGCGCCCGGTCAATGGCAATTTTATCATCTGTCAACGCAGTATAGGCCAGTTTGTCAATGGCATCGCTGGCGTTGGAAATAATCTCCCGGAGAAAAATTTCCCGGTGGGTATAAATCGAGTGAATCATCAAATCCAACAAACGCTTGGATTCGGCTTTGAATTGTTTCTTTGCCATAACTTTCTCCTTTTCGCTTTAGCACTCTAAATGTGCGAGTGCTAATATTATACCCCATCCAGATAAAAATGCAACCCCTTTCCGGGAAGTTCACAAATTATTTGCAATTTTGTTTTCCAAATATCCCCTTGCTATTTTTGGATTCTTTGATATAATTATGCTGAATTATTATGTGTTTATATAAGGAGTTATTATGATTACTGTCAGCAACTTAGGTATGCAGTTTGGCGGTCAGTGGCTGTTCCAGCACGTGGATTTGCAGTTTTTGCCCGGCAACTGCTATGGCATTATCGGCGCCAACGGCGCAGGTAAATCCACATTCTTGCGAATTCTCACAGGGGAACTGGAATCCACCAGCGGTAACATTGCCATTGAGGCAGATAAACGGGTTTCCGTTTTGAAACAGAACCAGAACGCCTATGACGCCTATACCGTTATGGACACTGTCATTATGGGCAACCAGCACCTGTATGACATTATGAAAGAAAAAGATGCCATTTACGAAAAGCCGGATTTTTCCGATGAAGACGGCATCCGCGCCTCCGAACTGGAAGTGGAGTTTGCGGAAATGGGCGGCTGGGAAGCCGAGTCCGATGCCTCCCGTCTCCTGCAGGGTCTGGGTATTCCTACCGAAATGCACTACGATATGATGGCCGATGTCGACCCCCGTCTGAAAGTGAAGGTTCTGCTGGCGGCGGCGCTCTTCGGAAACCCCGACATCATTATGCTGGACGAGCCCACCAACAACCTGGATATTGACGCCATCAACTGGCTGGAAGACTTTCTCTTGGACTTCCCCGGTATGGTCATTGCCGTTTCCCACGACCGGCACTTCTTAAATACCGTCTGTACCCACACTGTGGATATTGACTACGGCAAAATCAAGATGTATGTGGGCAACTACGACTTCTGGTACGAATCTTCCCAAATGGTGCAGGCTATGATTCGCAACAAGAACAAAAAGAACCAGGAAAAAATTGAAGAACTGCAACTGTTTATTCAGCGTTTCTCCGCCAACAAATCCAAAGCCAAGCAGGCAACCGCCCGGAGAAAACTGTTGGACAAACTTACCGTTGAGGAAATGCCCTGCTCCACCCGCCGGTATCCCTTTGTGGGCTTTATGCCGGAACGGGAACTGGGAAAAGACATTCTGACGGTGAAAGACGTTTCCGTTACGGTTGACGGGGTAAAACTTCTGGACAAAGTTTACTTCTCCGTGGGTAAAAATGATAAAATCGCCTTTGTTGGTGAGAACGAACTGGCCCAAACCGCCCTGTTCCAAATCCTTATGGGAGAATTAGAACCGGACGAGGGCTCTATTAAATGGGGCATCTCCACCTCCCGCAGTTATCTCCCCAAGGACAATTCTTCTTATTTTGACGGAAATAATATGGAACTGGTGGACTGGCTCCGTCAGTATTCCGTTAAGAAAGATGACGTATATTTGCGTGGATTCTTAGGCCGGATGCTTTTCGGCAACGATGACGTATTTAAGCCGGTGAATGTGCTTTCCGGCGGTGAAAAGGTGCGGTGTATGCTCTCGAAAATGATGCTCTCCGGCGCAAACGTCGTTTTATTGGACCAACCTACAAACCATTTGGATATGGAGTCCATTCAAGCAGTGAACAAAGGGCTTGAAGCCTTTACCGGCGTAGTGCTCCTGGCTTCTCACGACCACGAAATGCTCACTTCCACCTGTAACCGGGTCATCGCTTTCCAGCCCGACGGCACCATCATTGACCGCTACGGCACTTATGACGATTATCTGGCTTGGTTGCAAGAGCAGAAAGGATAACTTATGGAAAAAATACTGGATTTGATTACGGCGCAAATGGAAAAAGCCTTTGTCGAGGCCGGATATGACGCCTCCTATGCCCGGGTCACGGTTTCCAACCGGCCGGACTTGTGCCAATATCAGTGTAACGGCGCTTTGGCGGCGGCAAAGGTTTATAAATGCGCCCCCATTCAAATCGCCAATGCGGTCATGGAGAATCTGGACAAAGAAAACTTTTCCAAGTTAGAGGCAGTTATGCCCGGATTCATTAACCTGGATTTATCTGATGAATTTTTAAAGAATTATTTGGAGCAGATGCGTACTGCCCCGGATTTCGGTGTAGAAAAAATTGGCAGCGGAAAAACGGCAGTTGTGGATTATGGCGGTGCCAATGTGGCAAAGCCTTTGCACATCGGCCATCTGCGTCCCGCCATTATCGGTGAGGCACTGAAACGACTGTACCGCTATTTGGGATACCACACCATCGGTGACATTCATTTGGGTGACTGGGGTTTGCAGATGGGGCTGATTATTGCGGAATTGCAGGAACGGCAGCCAAATCTTCCTTATTTTGACCCAGACTTTACCGGAGAATATCCCGAAGAGTCGCCTTTCACCTTAACGGAATTGGAAGAAATTTATCCCACCGCATCTTCCAAAAAAGCAAATCCGGACTTTGCGGAAAAAGCCCACACCGCTACCTACGAACTGCAGCAGGGGCGGCGGGGATACCGGGCAATCTGGAACCACATTATGAATATCTCACTACCGGATTTGCGGCGGATTTATGACCTTTTGGACGTGCACTACGAAAAGTGGTTAGGCGAAAGCGACGCCGATGCTTACATCCCCGCTATGATTGCGGATATGAAAGAAAAAGGCCACGCCGTTCTATCCAATGGCGCGTGGGTAATTCCCGTGGAGGAAGAAACAGACAAAAAGGAAGTCCCTCCCTGCATTTTGGTGAAATCCGACGGCTCTGCCATTTATGCCACGACAGATCTGGCAACCATGGTACAGCGTATGCAGGACTGGGCGCCGGACAAAATGCTGTATATTACCGATAAGCGGCAGAACCTGCATTTTGAACAGGTATTCCGCGCTGCCCGGAAAACCGGCATCGTAAAACCGGATACGCAACTGGAACACGTTGGCCACGGCACTATGAACGGCGCAGACGGAAAGCCGTTCAAAACCCGTGACGGCGGCGTTTTGCGGCTGGAACAACTTATTGATGATATGACAAACTTTGTCCGGAGCAAAGTGGTGGAAAACAAAATTGTAGACGACAGTGAAGTGGAAACCACCACCCAAAAAATCGCCCTGGCGGCGCTGAAATACGGTGACCTTTCCAACCTGCCCACCAAGGACTACAACTTCGATTTGGAACGGTTTGCTGCCTTTGAAGGAAATACCGGACCTTATATTCTCTATACCATTGTCCGTGTAAAGTCTATTTTGGCAAAATACGGTGATTATGCTCACCTTCCCATTCAGCCTCCGGCCAATCCCTACGCAAAGGATCTGATGCTTTCCATTACCAAATTCTCCCCTACATTGGAAAGCGCTCTCAAATCCTCTGCCCCCAACTTGATTTGCGCCTATATCTACGACCTTGCCGGTTGTGTGAATAAGTTCTATCACGAAACCAGAATCCTTACAGAGGAAAACAAAGATTTGCAGGCAGGCTATATCAGCCTCATCGCCCTTGCCAAAAATATTTTGGAAACCTGTATTTCCATTTTAGGTTTCTCTGCCCCAGAAAAGATGTAAAATGCAATGCGCGCCCGGCAAGCAATGCTGGCCGGGCGTGCTATTTGTTTAATTATCCCAAAATCAGTTCGCCATAGTCGGGGCTATGGTGAAAACGGGGTGTATCTCCGGACATAGGGTTCCATGCCAAAAAGTGGGGGTTGGGCGTTAAATCGCCGCATTTATAGCAGTTTCCTCGCATAGAAAGTCCGGAATATGCTCTAAATTCCGGATAGAATTTCCGGATAAAGTCAAAGGGTACGCGGAAAGTAATTTCCCAACCCTTTTCATTGCGCTGGGCCTTGGGGGCAAATTCCTCATCCTGGTCCTGCACCAACAGCCGCACCAATGTATTTAAATCCGGTCCGAAACCCAAATACAGCGCGCAGTTGAGATTGAATTCAAAATTAAAGTACCGGGGATCTTCCGTAGGTTGCAGGAAAAACTCCAAACAACTGTCATCGCAGACTGAATCCATTTTTCCGGTGAGTTCTGCCCGAATTTCCTTTTCCTCCGCCATTAAATGCACATAAATGGCTGTGTCATCCCAACACAGTTGGGCGTTGGCGCGGACGTCGCAACTTTCAGTCCACAAAAGGGTGTCAATGGGCATTACCGGTACAGCGCTCCAATCCGGGGCGCCGGTAATTTTCGGCAAGGTGTAACTTCTCATAATTTTTTTCCTTTCCGTTTCTTAAAAAGGACTGTTCCCCGGGGAACAGTCCTTTTTGTTAAAGAGAGAATTAGTAGCCGACTTTCTCCCAGCACTCGAAGGGTGCAGCCAGTTCTTCGCTGATGTAGACCTGAGTCTTCTTGGTCTGCAGCATAGTACTGGGCAGGTAGGGAGTGATGGGGCCGTGGGTACACAGACGGGAAGTCATTCTCTGCCAGGAGGAGAATGTACCGCAGGTAGCCAGTGCGTGTACTTCGATACGCTCTTTTGCCCGCATTACGTCCAGAGGTCCGATGGTAGCAGCCATAGGCGGTACGTTTGCAATATCGCCGGACTGACCGAAGGTGCCGTTGAGGGAGTTCTGCATAATGGTCATGGGGTGCAGTTTTACCAACTGGGCAGGCTGGTTCAGCCATTCTTCGATGTCACCGCTGCCGATGAACTCGGGGATGGGGTCTACGAAAGCCATATGGCCGGCCCATCCGGGAGAAGTGGAAGCGATGTCAGCGCCGCCTTCGGAAATATCATTGATAATCTTACTGTAATCGTTGATATTGGCATTGGTGGGGAAGTGTACGTTTTCCATGGGCATACGCAGTTTTTCGTCGATCTGGTAGTACAGATACTTAATCATGGAGTGAGCAAAGCCCGCTTCATAAGTAATGGGAGCGATGTTGCCCTGGTCGTCTGCCCATTCGTCTTCTGCGAACAGATGGACTTTGGAGCAGTCAACCTGGAAGTAGTTAATCAGTTGTGCCAAAGGAATATAAGTATCCGGCTCGGGGTTGCCCAAAATCATGGTAAAGGTCTTACCGGCTTCGGAAGCCGCTTTCAGGCGGGAGAACAATGTGGCAATGAGAACCGGATGGGGGTTCATCATAACTTTTACTTCAAATTCGGGATGCCACCAGGATTCTCTTTTTTCCAGGTCCTTACCGCTGAGGCTGCGAACATATTCACAAACCTTCTTGTCCTTAAAGGGAACAAAATCATGAGGCTGGAAATCAAATTTCGTTGCGGGATCAATGATGAAACTCATTTTATAATCTCTCCTTTTAAAATTGTATTTTTAACATTAAACCATTGGTCAACAATGATTAAATTTGCCAGATTTCCTTTCCGGATCTGCCCAAGTTCAGGCAGATTCAAAAGGCGTGAGGGGTTTAAGGATGCATATTTAAACACATCACAAATGGAGCCACCGGTGTGAACCATCATGTTATGACAAGCCACATCCAGAGTCAGTTTGGAGCCGGCAATATCGCCGCCCCAGTCGAAGTTGATGTCATGTGCCTCCTCAAGGCCGGGCAGTGGCGGACCGTCTGCTACGAAAGAGTCGGCAATCAGAATGATCTTATCCTGTCCCTTAATTTTCTTAACGAGACGGATCATATACGGATGAACATGCACGCCCATGGAGTCCACAATCAACTCTGCATAAATATCGC
>JAZOXE010000019.1:0-23013 GCA_045659525.1 Faecousia sp.
ATACATCATTTTTCAAAATTTCCGAGTGGATTTCCGCCACGCCGTTGACATAGGTGCCCACATAAACGCTTAAATTTGCCATATGAGCAGTGTTGTTATCCACCACAAACAGCCCCGGCTGTTCACTGCGCAGTTTCTGGTCGATGCGCAAAATAATATCCACAATTTCCGGCACAACGGAACGCAGCAAATCCAAATTCCATTTTTCCAGCGCTTCGCCCATAACCGTATGGTTTGTATAGGAGAAGGTCTTGCGGGCGATTTCAAAACTCTGGTTAAAGTCCATACCTTCTTTCATCATCAGACGAATCAGTTCCGGAATGGACATGGCCGGGTGGGTGTCGTTAAGTTGCACCGCGCACACTTCGGCAAAATGGGACAAATCCGAGCCGTGGGTAGACTTATACACCCGAATCATATCCTGCAGAGATGCGGAAGAAAGCACATACTGCTGTTTGATACGCAGGCGTTTGCCCTCCCAAGTGGAGTCGTTGGGGTAGAGTACCCGGGTAATATCTTCTGCCTTGTTTTTCTGTGTCAGCGCCCGCAGATAGTCCTGGTCGTTAAAGGCGTTAAAGTCCAGTTCTTCCTCTGCTTCACACTGCCAAAGCCGCAAGGTGTTAATATTTTCCGTATCATAGCCGATAATCGGCACGTCATAGGGAACAGCCAACACTGTCTGGTCCGGAAATTCCACCTTAACCGTATGGTTATACCGGCGGTAAGACCATGGGTCACCGAATTTTGACCAGTCATCGGCATTTTCTTTCTGACTGCCGTTTTCATCGAAACTCTGCTTGAACAGGCCAAATTTATACCGTAAGCCGTAGCCGGAAAGAGGCAAATTCATTGTGGCAGCGGAATCCAAAAAACAAGATGCCAGTCTGCCCAAACCGCCGTTACCCAGCGCCGCATCTTCCACTTCTTCCAAAACCGCCAAATCCACACCCTGTTCGGCAAAAAGTTGCTTCATTTCATCCAGAATACCTAAATTATATAAGTTGGAATATACCAGTCTGCCAATCAAGTACTCCGCAGAAATATAGTAGGCCTTCCGGTCCGGACGGCGGCGGTGCTTGCTGGCGTTCCAGTTGTCGGAAATGGCCATCATAACCGCTTCGCCCAAGGCTTCGTGAAGTTCCTGGGCAGAAGCCTCCCGCAAAGAGACATCATAGGTATACTTCAGTTTCGCCTCTGTCCATTTCAGAATGTTCAAACAATTATAACGCATTTTCTTGCTCCCTTCTTATCGCCCATACAGCCGGGCCAACCGGCAGATTTTTTCTGCCAGCGTATCTGTCAGTTCGGTTTCTTTTGCCCGCCAAACCCAGTTGTCATCGCTTTGGGTGCCGGGGAAGTTCATTCTGGCGCTCCCGTCCAGTTCCAGATAGTCCTGCATCTGAATAATGCACAAACCCGAAACACTTGCCATGGCTGTGCGAATCATTCCCCATACATATCCCTCTTCCCGGGTTAAGGACATATATTCCCGGGCATAGAAAAGAGCATCCTCGCTCAATTCTTTTAACCATTGAACGGCGGTCATATTATCATGGGTTCCGGTGTAACACACCGTGTTCTTTTCATAGGTATGGGGCAGATAAACCGACGGCTCCCGGCTGTCAAAGGCAAATTCCAAAACTTTCATACCGGGAAAACCGGAGTCGTCACGCAACTGCAAAACCTCCGGCGTTAAGAACCCCAAATCCTCTGCAATCAACTTTATGTTTTTCAGATTCTTTTTTACCGCATCTATTAGTGCCATTCCCGGACCCGGTTCCCAGTGTCCGTTTTTGGCGGTTTTATCCCCGTAGGGCACTGCCCAGTAACTCTCCAATCCCCGGAAATGGTCCAACCGAACCACATCGTAACATTTGCTTGCCGCTTCCAGCCTGCGCAGCCACCAGCAATAACCGTCCTTTTTGTGGGTTTCCCACCGGTACAGGGGGTTTCCCCAAAGTTGGCCGTCTTCCGTAAATCCGTCAGGCGGACAGCCGGCAACTGCCGTGGGGGTTAAGTTTTCATCCAGCAAAAACAGTTCCGGGGCGCTCCACACATCTGCGCTGTCCAGCGGCACATAAATGGGCACATCCCCAATGATTTCCACGCCTTTTTCCCCGGCGTATTTCCGCAATTTCTGCCACTGTTTATAAAACTGAAACTGCAGGAAAGAATAAAACCGGATTTGTGTCTTTTTCTCCCGGCGGGCCTGCCAAAGGGCATCCGCATCCCGGCGTTTTAGGTTTTCTTCCCACTGATACCAAGGCGCGCCGCCGTGCTCATCTTTCAGAGCCATATATAAAGCATAGTCCGGCAGCCAACTACCGTTTTCCCGGCAGAAATTTTGAAATTCCTCTGTTTCCGCAAACCGGGCGTAAGCCATTTTCAAAACCGTCAGCCGGTTCTCATACAACTTGCCAAAATCCACCCGGTCTTCCCGGTCTCCCCAAGAAAATTTTAAGATTTCTTCTTTTTGCAAAAGCCCTTCTTCTACCAGTTGGTCCAAATCTATCAAATAGTAGTTTCCACCAAAGGTAGTAGAGGACTGATAGGGGGAGTTTCCGTAGCCCGTTGGGGTCAGGGGCAGAATCTGCCACTTCTTTTGTCCCGCTTTATGCAAAAAATCCACAAACCGATAGGCATGGACGCCCATAGTCCCAATGCCGTAAGGTCCGGGCAGGGAAGTTATATGCATTAAAATTCCACTCTCTCGCATTTGGGACTGTAACTCCTTTTGCTTCTTCTATGCACCAGTTTATGGGCGATTACAAAAAACGTGCCAATAGGCAGAGCGGACGCAAGTCGCAGTCTTCTCTGCCTCATCTAAAAAAGAGAGCCCGGGCCACCTGAAAAAACAGGTTCTCCGGACTGTGAAACTGTTTTAGACACGCTACTATAAAGAGTATAGCATTTTCCCCTTTTTGTCAAGGGCAACACTCCGTAAGGAAGTAATGCCCAAGGTTTGCTTTCCACTTTTTTCGGCATTTTGCACATGGGGGCGTTCTGTTTTTGTCGCTTTTGCACGGAGGGATGTGTCTTGCATATTCCTTTGCTTTTCGGTATAATAGATTTAATTACAAACAGAGAGGCCGTTTCCGTTCGGGTCCTCTCTGCCGAAAAGAAAGAGAGGATTGTACTGTGGCAAAACTCTATTTTAAGTATGGCGCCATGGGCTCCAGCAAAACAGCCCAAGCGCTGATTACCAAATACAATTATGAGGAGAATGGTCTGTCTGTTTGGCTTATCAAGCCCAGCGCGGACACCCGGGATGGGGCTCACATCCTCAAAAGCCGTATTGGCCTTTCCTCCCCGGTGGAAATTATCTCCCCCACCCAAGACATCTATACCCTGTTTTCCGAAACCAAAAAGGGAAACTGCGATGTGGTGATTGTGGACGAATGTCAGTTTTTGACATCAACACAAATTGACGCCCTGCGGGATATTGTTAACGACTATAACATCCCGGTTATGTGTTTCGGACTGCGTACCGACTTTCAGACCAAACTTTTTCCCGGCTCTATGCGCCTTATGGAAGTGGCCGACACCATTCAGGAAATCAAAACCATCTGCGACTGCGGCGCAAAGGCCACTGTCAACGCCAGAATTGACAGTGACGGCTATATTGTCACCCAGGGCGCCCAGGTATTTTTAGGCGGTAACGACAGTTATATTGCCATGTGTCACAAATGTTACATCCACGGCATCCGGGAACACCGGAAAATCAAATTACACGGACAAGATTAAAAGGAGAACGTTATGGAACTTTCTGAAATTTTATCAAAATGCGACCACACCCTGCTGGGACAAACCTCCACTTGGGCGCAAATCAAAGATATCTGCGATGACGGTCTGAAATATCAAACCGCTTCCGTCTGTATTCCCGCCTCTTTTGTTAAACAGGCAAAAGAATATGTCGGCGACAAACTTGCCATTTGCACCGTTATCGGTTTCCCCAACGGCTACGCCACCACTGCCGCCAAGTGCTTTATGGCCGCCGATGCCGTAGAAAACGGCGCGGATGAAGTGGATATGGTCATTAACATCGGCTGGGCAAAAGAGGGCAAATGGCAGGAAATTACTGAAGAAATTGCCGCCATTAAAAAAGCCTGCAACGGAAAACTTCTGAAAGTTATTATTGAAACCTGCCTGCTGACCGACGAGGAAAAAATCGCGCTGTGTAAGTGTGTTTCCGATTCCGGGGCAGACTATATTAAAACTTCTACCGGCTTTTCCTCTGCAGGGGCTACCTTCCACGATGTGGAATTATTTGCCAAGCACGTCGCCCCCCATGTAAAAATTAAAGCCGCCGGCGGCATCTCCAGTTTGGAAGACGCGGAAGAATTTATCCGCTTGGGCGCCTCCCGTTTGGGTACGTCCCGGATTGTGAAAATTGCCAAAGGTTTAAAAAACGACGGCTCTTACTAAAAAGGAGGAGAGTGTTATGTTAACCACCCCTACCCCGCATATCAGCGCAAAGCCCGGTGATTTCGGCAAAACCGTTTTAATGCCCGGGGATCCTCTGCGCTCTAAATTTATCGCGGAAAACTTTTTGGAAAACCCGGTGCTGGTGAATAATGTCCGGGGCGTACATGGTTATACCGGCTATTATAAAGGTGTGAAAGTATCGGTTATGGCTTCCGGTATGGGTATGCCTGCCATCGGCATTTACTCCCACGAACTGTTTAACGGCTATGGCGTGGAAAACATCATTCGGGTTGGCTCGGCCGGCTCTATTCAGGAGCATATCCACCTTTATGATTTGGTTTTGGGACAAGGCGCCTGTACCGACAGTAATTTTGCCGTCCAGTTCCACCTGCCCGGCCCATTTGCTCCCATTGCTTCCTACGAACTGCTGTCTGCCGCAGTAGAGGCCGCAAAAAACCACGGCGCTACCTACCATGTGGGCAACATCAATTCTTCCGATGTGTTCTATGGCGACCATATCGGTGTGCCTGAAGGTTTGGACAGTGTATACGGCCTGAAGAAAATGGGCGTTATGGCCCTGGAGATGGAGGCCGCCGCTTTGTATATGAATGCCGCCCGCTACGGCAAGCGCGCACTTTGTATCTGCACAATCTCCGACCACGTTCTCACCGGAGAACTGACCACTTCTGAAGAACGGCAAACTGCCTTTACCACCATGATGAAGGTGGCGCTGGACGTTGCCGTTACTATGGAGGCATCTTAAATCAATGAAACGGGTTTTTTTAATTGTCCTTGACTCTTTTGGTGTCGGCGCAATGCCGGATTGCGCCGCTTTCGGAGATGTGGGTGTAAACACCCTGTCTTCCTGCGTAAAATCCGGTATTCTGCACATTCCCAATATGCTCCGGGCCGGTTTGGGAAACATTGACGGCGTAGACTGTCTGCCGAAAACCCATGCTCCCACCGGCGCTTACGGTCGGCTTACCGAGCGCTCCGCGGGAAAGGATACCACCATCGGTCACTGGGAAATTGCCGGCATTGTATCAGAGCAGCCCTTGCCCACCTATCCCCAGGGATTCCCCGAAGAAATTCTCAAACCTTTTCGGGAGATGACCGGCCGCGGCGTACTGGCTAACGCCCCCTGGTCTGGCACTGCGGTCATTGATAAATACGGAAAAGAGCATATGGAAACCGGCGCGCTAATTGTGTACACTTCTGCCGACTCGGTTTTTCAGATTGCCGCCCATGAGGAAGTCGTGCCGCCGGAAACCTTATATGAATACTGCCGTATCGCCCGGAACTTGCTCCGGGGTAAACACGGCGTTGGCCGAGTAATCGCCCGCCCCTTTGTGGGTGCGCCGGGAAACTTCCGCCGCACCGCAAACCGTCATGACTTCTCTTTGGAGCCACCGGCGGAAACCTTGCTTGACGCGGTGAAAAATGCCGGACTTTCCAGCATCGGCGTGGGTAAAATCCACGACATCTTTGCCGGTCACGGTCTGACGGAATACGTTTATAATCGAGACAACCAAGACGGTATGAACCACACATCCCGTTTCGCTGAAAAAGATTTTCACGGTTTGTGTTTTGTGAATCTGGTGGACTTTGATATGCAATATGGCCACCGGCGGGACGCTGCAGGCTATGCTCAAGCCCTGAATCAGTTTGATGCCTGGTTGGGTGATTTTCTTCCCGCTTTGGGAGAAGATGACCTGGTTATGATTACCGCAGACCACGGCTGTGATCCCGGCTATTCCGCCACCACTGACCACACTCGGGAATATGTCCCCCTTTTGGTGCTGGGAAAAAAGGTAAAACCAGGCAATCTTTCCACCCGGACATCCTTTGCAGACGTTGCCGCCACCGTGGCGCAACTGCTGAATGTGCCTTATGAAACCCAAGGCGAAAGTTTTGCCGGGGAAATTTTGGAGGAATTAATATGAAACCGGAAGAACTGATTGCCCTTGCCAAAGAAGCCATGCATCGCGCCTACGCGCCCTACTCCGGCTATAAAGTCGGCGCGGCGCTTCTGTGCGCAGACGGCACGGTTTATCAGGGCTGTAACATTGAAAATGCCGCCTATTCTCCCACCAACTGCGCAGAGCGCACCGCCTTTTTTAAGGCTGTCTACGACGGCAAGCGGGATTTTACCGCCATCGCCGTTTGCGGAGGAAAAGACGGTGTGATTTCCGGAGCATTCCCCCCTTGCGGTGTCTGCCGGCAAGTGATGAGTGAGTTTTGCAGTGATGATTTTACCTTATATCTGGTGTCCGGTGACGACGCCTATGACACCGTAACCCTGTCAGAATTACTGCCCTGCCGTTTTCGGGCGGATTCCCATATGAAAAGTTAAAATTTTTTCGTAAATATAGACAATTTTTTCAAATACGGTTGCTTTTTTATGTTATATATGTAATAATATAAATGGTTAAAAAAACCAAAAATAAACTATTTGGAGGACCAGAAATGAAAAAGATTATCGCACTTTTGGTTGCCGCTCTGATGGTCGTTGGTCTGTTCGCCGCTTGCGGTGAAACTCCCACCACCACCGATCCGGAAACCACCGGCGCTCCCGAAACTACCGGTGCTGCCAACGCAGAAGAACCCTTTGACTACGAAGCCCTTAGCGACAACGTTGAATCCGCTGACGGCAAGTATGAAATCGCTTTCGTTACCGACGTTGGCCAGTTGAAGGATAAATCCTTTAACCAGGGCACTTGGGAAGGCGTTAAGCGTTACGCTTCCGAAAACGAGAAAACCTATAAGTACTATCAGCCCGCTAACGGCGACCAGGCAACTGATGACGACCGTTACGACGCTATGAAGGCCGCTGTTGACAACGGCGCTAAGATCGTTGTTTGCGCAGGCTTCCTGCAGGCTACCGCTTTGGATAAGGCTGCTAAGGAATTTACCGACACCAAGTTCGTATTCATCGACGGCTGGGAAACCGGCGTTGAGAACATCGCTGCTATCTCCTTCCAGGAAGAGCAATCCGGTTATCTGGCTGGCTTTGCCGCTGTTAAAGAAGGCTACACCAAGTTGGGCTTCTCCGGCGGTGGCGGCGGTGAGAACCCCGCTTGCTGCAAGTTCGGTTACGGCTTCGTTCAGGGCGCACAGGCTGCTGCTGCTGAAATGGGCGCTAATGTAGAAATGAACTATTCTTGGGAATACGGCGCATCCTTCGGCGCTTCTCCTGAACTGCAGACCATGCTGGACGGCTGGTACACCAACGGCACTGAAGTTATCTTCTCCTGCGGTGGTTCTATGTGTCAGTCCGCTTTCGCTGCTGCTGCTGCCAACGACGGCTACGTTATCGGCGTTGACGTTGACCAGTCCAGCCAGTCCGAAACCGTTATCACTTCTGCTATGAAGGGTCTGCGCGAGGCTGTTATTTATGCTTGCGACCTGTTCTACACCGAGCAGTGGGATACCATCGGCGGTAAGTGCGCTGTTCTGGGCGCTGCTGACGATGCTGTTGGCCTGCCTGTTGACACTTGGAGCCTGACCAAGTTCACCGTCGAGGAATACAACACTCTGTTGGCTTCTTTGAAGGACGGTACCGTTAAGGTTGATGCCGACTATGCTACCGGCATGGCTGGCACCTTCGCCAACGTTACTTTAAACATTGTTTAATCAATAACCCTGAGAAGGGCGCCAACGGCGCCCTTCTTTTTTTGTCTAAATTCCAGCCGTGACTTTTCAAAAGGATGTTTTAACCGACTGCCAAAAGCGCCGGCCAGCAGAGTATATTCCGGGGCATAACAACGAATATCGGTCTTTTCGGGGCAAGAACGCCTCGTTTTTTTATTTTCTTTGTTTATTTTAATGAAAAGTATTGAAAAAAACCGCCTTTTCCTCTTGCGTTTTGTGCAATATTGCTTTATAATAAAGTTAATTTATAAAGGGCGGCAGGCTCTTTTCAAAAATGAAAGGATGGTGGAATATGGGACAGTTAATTGCCGTACTTTCCGGCAAGGGCGGCACAGGAAAAACCACAGTTTGCGCAGGCATTGCATCGGCTTTGGCTATGAGCGGAGAGTCGGTTTTGTGCATCGACTGTGATGTGGGCCTTCGCAACCTGGATATTGCGCTGGGTATGTCCGATTCCGGCGCCCTCTCCTTTTTGGATGTCTGCCGCGACGGTTACAGTTTAGACTTGGCGGCAAAGCATATCGCCTTTCCCAATCTGTCTTTCTTAACCGCTCCCATTCACTGTAATGCTGACGGCATAGACCGAAAAGCCTTTTTGGAACTTTTGACCCAGGCGCGGAAACAGTTTTCCTACATACTTTTGGATGCGCCAGCCGGTTTGGAAGCCGGATTCTCTCTGGCCGCGCGGTATGCCGACCGGATTTTGCTGGTAGCCACTGCAGACCCTGCTGCCGTTCGTGACGTTGCCCGGGCGGCAGAAGTGCTGGAAGGAATGGAAAAGACGGATATGCGTCTGATTCTCAACCGGGTACATCCCCAAACCGTATCCGCTATGGGCTGGACGGTTGACGATATTATGGACAGCGCTGCCCTACCCCTTTTGGGTTTGGTGCCGGAAGACAAAAACGTTGTTCTCTCCGCCGCCTATAAAATCCCTCTGTTGACATATACCCGCCGGGGCGCCGCCGCCGCATGCAAACGCATTGCCAAGCGTCTGCAAGGCCGGCATTTGCCCATCCATGTTAAAAAGCCATTTCGATAAAGGAGTTGTTCTGTGTGAATATTGCATTCTTGGCCCACGACAAAAAGAAAGAACTGATGGTTCAGTTTTGCACCGCATACAAAAGCGTGTTGAGCAAGCATAATCTCTTTGCCACCGCCACCACCGGCCGTTTAATCGCAGACAACACCGGTCTGCCCATCACCCTGCTTTTGTCCCATAAGCAGGGCGGACACCAGCAGATTAACGCCCGGATTGCCTATAACGAAATTGACTTGGTGCTTCTGTTTACTGACCCCAACAACACCGACCCTTGGGACGACAATCAGATGGTAGAAACCATCCGTCATTGTGACAAGCATAATGTTCCCATTGCCACCAATTTAGGCAGTGCGGAAATGTTTATTATGGGCTTACAGCGCGGCGACTTGGATTGGCGTGAAATGTATCACAATAAAACCTACTTTTAGGAGAAACGACTTACTATGGAACGGATAAAACCCCGGACGCTGTCCGGTTTTATGGAACTGCTTCCTCAAAAGCAGGCGATTTTTGAAAAAATGCTTTCCGTTTTGCGGGAAACCTACGCTTCTTACGGCTTTGCGCCGCTGGACACTCCGGCTATTGAAAGCGCGCAAATTCTTTTGGCAAAAGGCGGCGGTGAAACAGAAAAACAGATTTACCGTTTTCAAAAAGGCGACAACGATTTGGCTTTGCGATTTGATTTGACCGTACCCCTTGCCAAATATGTTGCCCTTCACTATAATGACTTGGCGTTTCCTTTCCGCCGGTATCAGATTTCCAAAGTTTATCGGGGAGAACGGGCGCAAAGAGGCCGCTTTCGGGAGTTTTACCAGGCAGACATCGATATTATCGGCGATGGAAAATTAGATGTTTTGAACGAAGCGGAAATTCCTGCTATTATTTACCGTGTTTTCCGTGGCTTTGGTCTGACCAAATTCCAAATCCGGGTAAACAACCGGAAAATTCTCAACGGTTTTTATGAACTGCTGGGATTAACTGAAAAAAGCGGTGACATTATGCGCACCGTGGACAAACTGGATAAAATCGGCGCAGAGAAAGTTCGGATGCTTTTAACGGAAGACTGTGGCTTAACCCCGGCACAGGGGGAGGAAATTCTCGCGTTTATTTCCATCTCCGGCTCCAACAGTCAAGTGCTCTCGGCTTTGGAAGGTTACCGGGGCAAAAATGAAACGTTGGATGCCGGCATCGACGAACTGACGGCGGTCACGGAAAACCTGTCCGCTTTCGGCGTGCCGGAAGAAAACTTTGCGGTAGACCTAACCATCGCAAGAGGTCTGGACTACTATACCGGCACCGTTTACGAAACCACTCTTTTGGATCATCCAGAAATCGGCTCTGTCTGCAGCGGCGGTCGTTACGACAATTTGGCCGGCTACTATATTGACAAGCCTTTGCCCGGTGTGGGTATTTCCATCGGCTTAACCCGACTCTTCTACGTTTTGGATGAGCAAAAACTTCTCAATCCGGAACAAAACAGTGCTCCGGCAGATGCCCTTGTTTTACCCATGACGGAAAATCCCGCTCCGGCTATTGCCCTTGCCCAGCGTTTGCGCAGCGGCGGTTTGCAGGTGCAGTTCTATGCAGAGCAGAAGAAATTTAAGCAAAAAATGGCTTACGCAGACAAAATCGGCGTGCCTTTCGCCGTACTTTTGGGTGAAGATGAAATCAGCCAAAACAAATGCTCTGTGAAGAATATGCGTACCGGTGAGCAGGTCACCGTTTCTGTAGAAGATGCCATCGCTTTGATTCGGCTGGCCACGAACGAAGAAAACATTCCGGTGATTTTGGAATCACTATAAAATACGCGCTTTCCCTTCTGTGAAAAACCGCAAATCTCTATAGGAGAAGAAAGGATTTTACTATGAAAAATTTGCTTGCTTTTGATTTAGGCGCCAGTAATGGACGCGCTATTTTGGGACAGTTGGAGAACGGAAAAATCACTATGCGGGAACTGCACCGTTTCGAAAACAACTATGTTGAAATGAACGGTGTCTACTATTGGGACTTGCCCTACCTGTTTAACCAGTTGAAGCAAGGCCTGTTGGCCTTTAAGCAGGCAAATGTGGGTGATTTGGACTGCTTCGGCATCGACACTTGGGGCGTAGACTACGGTCTTTTGGACAAACACGGTCACCTGCTGGGAAATCCCCGGGCATACCGCTACGCCGTAGACGCAGATATGGAACAGACCAATCAGGAACTCTCTTTTGAAACTCTTTTCGCCCGCACAGGCATTGCCAATATGAACTTCAACACCGTTTACCAGTTACACCGTCGGAAGCGGGAGGGTGACGTGGCGTTGGAGCAGGCAAAAACCCTTTTGTTTATGCCGGACCTTTTGGGCTATTTCCTCACCGGGGAAATGAAATCCGAATACACCATCTCCACCACATCTATGCTTTATAACCCCCAGACAAAGGACTGGGATTGGGAGAGTATTGAAAAATTGGGCATTCCCAAGGAAATCTTTACCCCCATCGACCAAGCCGGCACCGTTCGGGGACATCTGCGCCCGGAACTGTGCGAAGAATTGGGCTTGAATCCTGCGGCTTTTGCCGCCGTAGGTACCCACGACACCGCCTCTGCGGTGGCGGCCATTCCCGGTAGCGGCAACTTTGCATTCTGCTCTTCCGGCACTTGGTCCTTGTTTGGCGTGGAAACTGACGCGCCGGTGCTCACCGATGAAGTACGCAACGCCAACTTCTCCAACGAGGGCACCATTCAAGGCGGATTCCGCCCCCTGAAGAACATTATGGGGCTGTGGCTGATTCAGGAATGTCGCAGAGACTGGGCAAAAGCGGGCCAAAAATATTCTTGGGACGAAATCGTTCAGGAAGCAAAGAAAGCAGAGCCCCTGCGCTCTGTTATCAACCCAGACCATGGCACATTCTTTGCCGGTGGCAATATGGTAAAGAAGATTCAGGACTTCTGCCGGGATACCAATCAGAGCGTGCCGGAAACCGTTGGCGAAATTGCCCGGACCATCTATGAGTCTTTGGCGCTGAAATATCGCTGGGCACTGGAACGCCTGGAAGAAATCAAAGGCGCCCGGATCGACACTCTGAACATTGTCGGCGGCGGTATTCAGAATAAACTTCTGAACCAAATGGTCGCCGATTCCATTAACCGTCCGGTAATCACCGGTCCTATCGAAGGCGCGGCCATCGGAAACCTGCTGGCTCAGGCTATGGCCTTGGGCGAAATCCGGGACATTGATGAACTGCGGCAAGTTGTTCGCAACTCCGAAGCCGTGGAAACTTACACCCCAAACCACACCCAAGCCTGGGAGGACGCCTATGTCCGGCTGATAAGTCTGGGATAATCCTTCCCCGAATTAAACGTTCCATAACCGGTAACGCAAACGGGTTTGAACGTTGCTTTTCATTTGGCAGATTAAGAGGTATGTTATGCGTAAAACAATTGCTTTCATCTTGTTGGTTTCGGTGCTTTTTTGTCTTGCCGCTTGCGGGAAAGATGAGACTTCCACCGCCCCAACTTTTAACCAGGTGACCGTCGACACCAAAGAAGATGTGTCCGGACTGTCTGCGCAAGCCCAACTGACTTATTATGTAACGGAATATATGGACAGTTTTGCTTTCCGCCGTCTGCACAAGCCTTATCTCACCGAATACGGTCAGGACACCAAGCCCTTTTACATCAACCACGCTGAAGTCTACCGTTTGGAAAATATTGACCTGCCGGGATATTCCGGAGATGCGCTCAACTTATATTTGCTGGACGTTTCCTGCGACTACCTGCGTCTGGATACCCAGGAGCACGACACCCGCCTGCGGCTGGTGATTGACCGGGAGACCGGCTCCATATATGACGCGTTTTTTGTGCCTGACGCCCAAACCCGGATGGATACCTCCGGCGGTGACATAAAGACCTACGAAGATTTGCTTTGCAATCTTCTCACCAAAAGCCTTTTTGCTTCTTCTGTCTTGTACCGCGAGGAAGAAGTTCGAATCACGGTGGAAATGGATGCCATTTCCGAAGCGAACAGCAACCTTTCTGCTGCGCAATAATCTTTACAAAAAAACCGAAGGGAAAGCCCTTCGGTTTTTTATATTTCATGGATGCCGTGCAATCTGCGTTCTTTAGCCCGCTTTGACAGCGTCAAAATCTTCTTGGATTTCTTTAACCGGCGCTTTTGTCAGCAGGGAAACGACCACGATACAGATAGCGGAGAAGATAAATGCGGGAAGCAATTCATAGATGGCAAATGCGCCGCCCAAATTGCTGATAACCAGTTTCCAAAGGAACACCATTCCCGCACCACTTACCATGCCGGCAATGGCGCCGGCCCGGGTTGTGCGCTTCCAGAAAAGGCTGAAGAGCATCAGCGGACCGAATGTTGCGCCGAATCCGGCCCAAGCGAAGGACACGATTTGGAAAATCACGCTGTTTTCATCCAAAGCAATCAACATCGCAACTGCCGCAATGGCCAGCAGCGTCAACCGGGAGGCGACCATAACCTGCTTATCTGTTGCCTTTTTCTTAATAATTCCTTGGAAAATATTCTTTGCAAAGGCAGATGCGGCAATCAGCAAATAGGAATCGGAAGAACTGATGGTCGCTGCCAAAATGCCCGCCATAACAAAACCTGCTAAAATCGGCGGCAGGAAAGAGGTTGACAAGGTAATGAAGATGTTTTCCGCAGAGGTCTTTGTCAGATGCGCCACCGGGAACAGTTGTCTGCCCACAATGCCGATAAATACGGCAACGGCCAGAGAAACCACAACCCAAATCATAGCAATCCGTCTGGACCGTTTCAGTTCGGTCTCCTTACGGATGGCCATAAACCGCAAGAGCACTTGGGGCATACCGAAGTAGCCAAGTCCCCATGCCATACAGGAGAAAATGCTCAATACGCCGTATGTACCGGCCTGACCGAAGACGGGTTTGCCGTTTTCCACCAGTTGTGCGCCGGCTTCGCCCATTGTAGGCGCGGCAATGCCGAAGAAGTCCAGGAATCCGGGAATTGCCTTGGCGTTTTCCATAACCACGTCAAACCCGCCGGCTTTTACGGTGCTGACAATCACGATAACGGTCAGCGCCACAATCATAACGATTGCCTGCATAAAGTCCGACACACTCTCTGCCAAGAATCCACCTAACAAGGTGTAAAGCAGAACAAAGACCGCGCCCACCAGCATCATGGTCACATAGGGCAGGCCAAAGAGGGTAGAGAACAATTTGCCGCAGGTTACCAAGCAACTGGCGGCGTAAACCGTAAAGAACACCAAAATAAACAGCGCCGCTACGGTCATAATAATCTTTTTGTTCTCCCGGAAACGGTTGGAGAAAAATTCCGGCAAGGTAATGGCATTGGTGCGCACGCTATAACGGCGCAGGCGCTTGGAAACGATTAGCCAGTTAAAATATGTACCGATTGCCAAACCGATGGCTGTCCATGCCGCGTCAGCCAAACCGCACCAGTAAGCAACACCGGGAAGTCCCATAAGGAGCCAGCCACTCATATCCGAGGCTTCGGCGCTCATTGCCGTAACCCATGGGCCTAATGAACGGCCGCCTAAAAAGTAGGATTCTGGGTTCTTATTCGCCTTCTTTGCAAAAAAGAAACCGATGGCGATGACGGCAGCCATATAAATAACCATGGCAACCAAAATTTGCAGGGTGTTTCCGTCCATAATTTTATACTCCTTTTCAATAAAATTTTATACCACGTTAGCACATTATGAACAGATTGTAAAGTAAAGATTTGGTAAAGAAATCGTTACATTTACAATGAGTTCAAATAAAATTGTTCCCTTTGTGTTATTTTTATGGTACTTATATAAAAAACCCTTGGAGGCGCATTTCATGGACATGAAAAAAATGATTCTCATATTGCTGTGCGTAGCGCTGTTGATCGGTCTTTCGGTTTTTCTAAACCGGGAACCGGCGCCGGCTTTTTTTAATCTTGAAGAGGATGCGGTCAAAATTTCCCTCTCCCCGACGGAAATCACTGCAAACGGTCTTCCGGTGGGTACAGACGCTTCCCAGAGTATGTATCTGACCTATGCGGATTTTGATGATAAACATCACACTCTCCACATCTGCGCCCCGGGACAATATGTTTTGTCCGGCAACTTCACCGGACAAATCGCCGTTGATTTGGGCGCGTCCGCCGTGGAAGACAAAAACGCAGTGGTATCTCTTGCCCTCAACGGCGTGGAGATTGCCAGCCAAAACGGCGCGGCAATCCTATTTAATAACGTATACGAGTGCGGCGGCAGCGCCGGCTCGGTTATCTCTTTGAAACCGGTAACGGAAAATGCCGGGGCAAATATCGCACTTTTAGACGGCACAGAAAATAGTATCATCGCGCCGGTGGCGATTCACACCCAAATGTCTATGAACCTTTTCGGCGGGGAAGCGGGGAGCGGTGTTTTGTCCTTGCAGGCGGAAGATTCCGCTATTTCCGGTGCGCAGCACTTTACCCAGTACGGCGGTATTTTACAAGTGCAAGCCGGCGTCCAGGGTGTTTCTATAGAACACGCCTCCGGCATTTGCGCCTTTTTAGGGGGCAGCGCCGAAATCCAAGGGGCATTGGCAGACAATACCGCAAGCGCTGTCTCCTCCGGCGGCTTTGTGTTAATTGACGGTGGCGATTTATCCGCTTATGCAGAAGAATCCGCCGGCATAACCGCCGGTTCCGGTATTTCCCTGCAAAGCGGCGGGCTTATTTCCAGTGGCGGTGAATTTTCCTACTTTAGCGCCAACCCCTGTTACGTTTTGTTTTCCTTTGATGCCCAGCAAAGCGGGGAAGATACCTACCGCCTGCAAAACGAGATTTTACCGGATTCTGACATTACCTGCGCGCCCGAACGGCCATTTCGGTATCTACTCATAGCAGATGACCAAATCAAACCCGGCACATTCTCCCTCTGGCGCAACGACGTCCAGTTAAAATGCATTCCCAAAACCTCCCAATCCGGAAACACGCCGCCGGCAACGGGCATTGTGGAAAACCAAGACTCTGCAGACTTTTTCTCTGTAACTGCCGGTCCGCATTATGTGCAAATTCCGGAAATCGAATAACATTTATTATCATACGCAACCGGCAGATTTTCTGCCGGTTGTTTTTGCAAAAAGTTCTTCTTTTCCTCTTTACGAATGAAAAATTTTGTTGTACAATAGAACCATCAAACTGGGGAGGTGTTGGCTGTGCAATGTCTGAAATGCGGCCGGGAAGTTCCGAGCGGTCAGGCTTTTTGCGAAAAGTGTTTGGAAAGCGTTGCCGCCTATCCAGTCCGACAAGGTACGGCAATCCACCTTCCCCGAAAAAAAGAAGAGGCTGCCCCTCGGAAACCAGTCCGAAAAAAGCGGGGGTTATCCCCGGAGGAACTGTATCTCCGGCAAAAACGAACTTCCCGGCGGTTGGCGGGCTTGGCTGCAATCCTCTTGCTTATCTGCTTGGCGCTGTCTGCCTTGCTTTTAAAGGACCGGTTTCTCCCGGAAAGCCAATCGGGCAACCCCGGAACGGATTACACCGTTTCGGAATCGAATTGACTGTTTCACGTGAAACATTAACTGTTATAACCCGCTTGTTTCACGTGAAACAAGAGAAAGGATATGGGTATGGGAAAAATAATTGCCGTTGTAAACCAAAAGGGCGGCGTCGGAAAAACCACCACCGCAGTAAACCTTACGGCGGCTCTCAACCTGATGGGCAAACGCGTACTGCTTTGTGACTTTGATCCCCAGGCGAACGCCAGTTCCGGTTTGGGCATTGATAAGCGGAAACTGTCCCGTTCCATATATGACGTGGTGGTAAATGATGTGCCGGCTGAATCGGTGCTGGTGCATACCCCATACGGAGATGTTTTGCCTGCAACGGCTGATTTGGCCGGGGCGGCAGTGGAGCTGGTAACCATGGAAAACCCCAGTCACCGCCTGCGTTCCGCTTTGGAAGGTTTAAAAGATGGTTACGATGTGATTTTTATTGACTGCCCGCCGTCACTGGAAATGCTGACACTGAACGGCCTTGCCGCCGCAGACGGCATTTTGGTGCCGGTGCAGTGCGAATATTACGCGCTGGAGGGTTTGACGGATTTAATGACCACCCTTCGGATGGTAAAGAAGAGAATCAACCCTCACTTGGAGATTTTTGGGGTGGCGCTGACAATGTTTGACGGCCGCACCAATTTCTCTACGCAAGTTGCACAGGAAGTTCGCAGACATTTCCCCGGAAAGGTCTTTGCTGCCGTGATTCCCAGAAATGTCCGCTTGGCAGAAGCCCCCAGTCACGGATTGCCAGTATCGGCTTACGACCGTTACAGTCGGGGCGCCGCCGCATATAAGGCCATGGCCGAAGAATTGGCCGCGAGATTATTATAGAGGTGAAATTATGGCGCAAAAAGGATTAGGTCGGGGTTTAGGCGCACTGATGGGAGATTTTATGGAAGATTCCCAGAGCAAATCCCCATACCGCCTGCTTCCCGTTTATAAGGTTGAGCCCAACCCCACGCAGCCTCGGCAGGATTTTGACGAAGAAGCCCTCCAGTCATTGGCAGATTCCATTGCCACCCACGGCATTGTGCAACCGCTGACGGTACGGGAACTTTCCAACGGCTATTATCAAATCGTTGCCGGTGAAAGACGGTGGCGCGCCGCAAGAATCGCGGAACTAAAAGAAGTGCCCTGCATTATTTTAGAGGCAGATGACAAAAAAACCATGGAACTGGCGCTGATTGAAAACCTGCAGCGGCAGGATTTGAATCCGGTGGAAGAAGCCATGGGTTACCGCACGTTAATGGACAGTTACAGCCTTACCCAAGATGAGGCCGCTTCCCGGGTGGGAAAATCCCGCCCCGCAGTTGCCAACGCCTTGCGTTTGCTGGGCTTACAGCCTGATGTTCTGATGTGGGTTCGGGAGGGAAAACTGTCACCGGGACACGCCCGGGCGGTTCTTTCTTTGAAAGACCCGAAAAAACAGAAAGAAATGGCCCAAAAGATTGTGGCATTGGGTCTTTCTGTCCGTCAGGCGGAACTCCTTTGTAAAAACGCAGACAAACCGGCGCCCAAGCCCCACCCCCAAACATTGGCGGTGGATTATGTGGCTGAATGTGAGAAATCTCTCTCCAAACGCTTGGGCAGAGGGGTAAAAATCGTAAACGGCAAGCGCAAAGGCCGGTTTGAACTGGAATTTTACGGTCAGGAAGACTTGCAGAAACTTTTGGATGCATTGATGCAGTTAAAGTGAGAGGTGCAATATGGAAAATAGAAGATTATACAGAAGTTGTACCGATAAGAAAATCGCCGGCGTGTGCGGCGGGATCGGCAACTATTTTAACATAGACCCCACCATTATCCGTTTAGGCTTTGTTATTTTGTGCCTTTTGGGCTTTAGTGGTTGTTTGGCCTATATCATTTGCGCTCTGGTAATTCCGGAAGAAGAAACAATGCTGTAAGCATAAAGGAGTATAAAAATGCTGGATATTAAGAAAATCAAGGAAAACCCCGATGCCGTAAAGGCCGGGTTGAAAGCCAAAGAGGTTGACTGCGATGCCATTGTGGACAAGATTTTGGTGCTGGATGAGAAAATCCGGGGCTTAAAAACCTCCACTGAATCTCAAACTGCCCAGAAAAATCGCTTAAGCAAAGAAAACGGCAAACTTTTCGGTCAAAAGAAAGGCGCGCAAAAGCGTGGCGAGGACACCGCTGAAATCGATGCCCAAATTGCGGCAAATTCCGCTGAATCTGTTCGTCTGGATCAGGAAATCGCCAACGAAGCGGAAGAACTGAAAGTTTTGCAGGTAGAATTCCGCACCGCGATGCTGTCCCTGCCCAACTTGCCGGATAGCGACCTACTCCCCGGCGGCAAGGAAAACAACCAGCCTCTGCGCTACATCGGCGAAAAGCCCTCTTTCGACTTTGAACCCAAGCATCACGTGGACCTTTGCACCGATTTGGGCCTTATCGACTATGAGCGGGGCGTAAGATTGGCCGGCGCAGGCAACTGGATGTACACCGGCATGGGCGCTCGGCTGGAATGGGCGCTGCTGAACTACTTTATTGATACCCACACCGCTGACGGCTACGATTTCATTCTGCCGCCCCACATGTTGGAATACCAGTGCGGTGAAACCGCCGGTCAGTTCCCCAAATTTGCCGATGAAGTTTATAAAATCGCCAACCCCACCGATGACCGGGTGCATTATATGCTCCCCACGGCAGAAGCGGCGCTTTGCTCCGTTTACCGGGATGAAATTCTCTCGGAAGCGGATTTGCCTAAAAAATTCTTCGCTTATACCCCCTGTTTCCGTCGGGAGGCCGGTTCTCACCGGGCAGACGAACGGGGTATGGTAAGAGGTCACCAATTCAACAAGGTGGAGATGTTCCAATTCTGTAAGCCGGAAGATTCCGACGCGGCCTTTGACGAACTGGTAACCAAGGCCGAAAAACTGGTAGAGGGTTTGGGCTTCCACTTCCGTACCGTTAAACTGGCCGCTGGGGACTGCTCTGCATCTATGGCCAGAACTTATGACATTGAAATTCTGATCCCCTCTATGGATGGATACAAGGAAGTTTCCTCCGTTTCCAATGCAAGAGATTATCAGGCCCGCCGTGGTAACATCCGTTTCCGTAGAGAAGAAACCGGAAAACCGGAATTCCTTCACACCTTAAACGGCTCCGGCTTGGCTACCTCCCGGATTTTCCCGGCTTTGGTAGAGCAAAATCAGCAAGCCGACGGCTCTATCGTTGTTCCGGAAGTATTGCGCAAATATTTGGGCGGGCTGGAAATCATCAAGAAGTAAGCACTACAAAATATTATGTAAACCACACAGGAGGTATCTTTATGGCAAAGAAAGTGAAAACTCCCGGCTGGATCGAAGATTTTAAGGCTTTTGCTATCAAAGGCAACGCAATGACACTGGCCGTTGGTGTCATTATCGGCGGCGCATTCCAAGGCATTATCAAAAGCCTGACCGATGATGTGATTATGCCCATTGTATCCATCTTTTTAGGCGGAATCGATTTTTCCTATATGAAACTGACTCTGCCCCGGCTGTTCGGCGAAAAACTGGATGAAGCCGGTAACGTAATTGAAAACAACTTGAATTACGGTAATTTCCTCAGCAGCATAATTAACTTCCTCATTCTTGCGCTGGTAATTTTCTGGCTGGTTCGGATGCTGAACAAACTCTCCGAAATCGGCAAGAAAAAAGAAGAGCCTGTGGTGGAAGCGCCCCCCGCCCCCTCTGACGAGGTTGTGCTTTTGTCAGAAATTCGGGATTTGCTGAAAAAAGATGAAAAATAAAGGGATTTATTCTTATTTTATTTTGTTTTTCCTATGTCTTTCCCTTGCCGGCTGCGGCGGGAAAGCGCAACGGGTGGAAAAGGAAGATATATCTCTGACGCTACCAAAAAACTTTGAGGACGTATCTCTTGCCGCTTACGCCCAGGACTTGGATTTCCTTTTTAACGGTCCGGGCGTAGCCGTTTCCGGTATTCGGGAAGAAAAATCCGACTTCGTGATTTCGACCATTGCCGGTCTGCAGTCCTACTCTTTTTCTTTGGCTGCCGCTTCCGGTATGACGGAACCGCCGGATGCCTGGGAAAAGGGATATACCTTCTCCTACAAGGCCATTATCGGCGGCGAGGAGTACACCTATCTCATTGCAACACTGCAAACGGAAGATGCGTTTTGGGCGTTGCAAGGCTATTGCCTTTCCGGGGATTTTGGGAAATATGAGCCAATTCTTTGGGAAATTTTTACCTCTGCCAAAAGCGATTGACTTTTGTTTTCTATCTCCCTATAATAAGTTGAGTATATCATAAGAAAGAAGGATGCTTGTGTTTAAGATTGTGCGCAAAAAAGAATTAAACAGTGCCGTTACCCTAATGGATATTGAGGCGCCGTTTATTGCCAAAAAGGCAAAAGCCGGTCAGTTTATCATTTTCCGGATTGACGAACAGGGAGAACGCGTACCCCTGACCATCGCCGATTATGACCGGGAAAAAGGAACCGTTACCATTATTTTCCAAAAGGTCGGTTTTGCCACCATCGCTTTGGGCAATCTAAATGAAGGCGATTATATTCGGGACTTTGTCGGTCCTTTGGGAAAACCCACCGATGTGGAAGGCAAAAAGCGGGTTTGCGTTGTTGGCGGCGGTGTAGGCTGCGCCATTGCGCTGCCTTCTGCAAAGGCTTTTAAGGAAGCCGGCGCGGAAGTTACGGTTATTGTCGGTTTCCGCAATAAGGACATTGTTATTTTGGAAGAAGAGTTTGCCGCCTGCGCAGACCGTCTGATTATGATGACCGATGACGGTTCTTACGGCCGCCACGGTTTGGTCACCCAACCTCTGCAGGAAATGCTGGAAGCCGGTGAAACCTTTGACGAGGTTTTGGCCATCGGCCCGGTTCCTATGATGAAATTTGTCTGCAAGACCACGGAACCTTTCGGCACCCATACTATGGTTTCCCTTAACCCCATTATGGTTGACGGTACCGGTATGTGCGGTGGTTGCCGGGTAACCGTTGGCGGCGAAACAAAATTCGCCTGCGTCGACGGTCCGGAATTTGACGGACACAAGGTAGACTTTGCGGAACTGATGAGCCGTAACAGCCTCTACCGTGGCCGGGAAGCAGAAGTTACCGAAAAACACGCCTGCCGCATGGATGCCATGGGCAAAGAACTGATAAAGTAAGGAGGAAACTGCAATGGCAAATATGACTTTGGTAAAAACCCCTATGCCCGAGCAGGATCCCAAGATTCGCGCCCGGAACTTTAAGGAAGTAGCCCTGGGCTACACCCCGGAAATGGCTATGGAAGAAGCCGGCCGATGCTTGAAATGTAAAAATCCCAAATGTGTGGAAGGCTGTCCGGTTAACGTGAGAATTCCGGAGTTTATCGGCAAGGTTGCCGAAGGCGATTTTAAGACCGCCTATGAAATCATTACCTCCACCAATGCTTTGCCTGCCCTTTCCGGACGGGTTTGCCCCCAGGAAAGCCAGTGCGAAGCAAAGTGCGTCCGGGGCATCAAAGGCGAGCCGGTTGCTATTGGCAGACTGGAACGGTTTGTCGCTGACTGGTATCGGGAAAACGTAAATGCTATGCCAGAGAAAGTTCCCTCCAATGGTCTGAAAGTAGCCGTAGTCGGTTCCGGCCCTGCCGGTATGACCTGCGCCAGCGATTTGGCAAAATTAGGCTATGAAGTGACTATGTTTGAGGCTCTTCACACCGCCGGCGGCGTTTTGGTTTACGGCATCCCCGAATTCCGTCTCCCGAAGGCCATCGTTGCCAACGAAATTACCAAACTGGAAGCCCAGGGCGTTCAGGTTATGACCAATATGGTTATCGGCCGTGTGCTGACCATTGACGAACTGTTCGAAATGGGCTATAAAGCCGTGTTCGTGGGAAGCGGCGCAGGTTTGCCTATGTTTATGAACATTCCCGGCGAAGCGCTCAAAGGCGTTATGTCCGCCAATGAGTACTTAACCCGCACCAACTTAATGAAAGCCTACGATGAATCTTATGACACACCCATTGTAAAATCCAAGGCCGTTGCCGTTGTTGGTGGCGGTAACGTGGCAATGGACGGCGCCCGTTGCGCTATGCGTTTAGGCGCTGACCACGTTTATATTGTCTACCGCCGTGGCGAGGCAGAAATGCCTGCCCGTTTGGAAGAACAGCACCACGCCAAGGAAGAGGGCATCGAATTTAAGACCCTGTGTACCCCGGTGGAATTCCTGGGTGATCCCGACGGCCGGGTTTGCGGTATGAAGTGCATCCGTATGGAACTGGGCGAGCCCGACGCTTCCGGCCGCCGCCGTCCGGTGGAAATCCCCGGCAGTGAATTTATTTTGGATGTAGATACTGTCATTATGGCGCTGGGCACCAGCCCCAACCCCCTGATTCGCTCCACTACCCCCGGTCTGG
>JAZOXE010000020.1:0-2271 GCA_045659525.1 Faecousia sp.
AGCAGGTGTGCACATCGCACACCTGCTTTGTTATTTGAAATAGTCTAAAATCTTCTTTTGATTTGTAGGGGTTAATTCTGATAACGGAAGGCGACACCTGCCGCAGTCATAACCAATGACATTTAACGCAGCCTTTACCGGTATCGGATTTACTTCACAAAACATCAGGTCGATGGCATCACTAAGCGCTATCTGCAACTGTCTTCCGGTCTTATAATCTCCGGCTATGATTGCGTTGGCTAATGCCAGTGTTTCGTGAGGCAATACGTTCGATACAACGGAAATTACCCCTTGCGCACCGGATGCGATAGCCGGAAGAATCTGACTGTCGTTACCGCTCCATATGGATAAGTTATCTCCGCAGGCTTTTCGAATCTTCACAATTTTGGTGATATCATCGGATGCCTCTTTAACACCTACGATGTTTGGTGTTTTGCAGAGCCGTTTATAAACACTAACTGGGATATCAACACCAGTTCTTCCGGGAACATTGTATAATATTATTGGTAGATTCACGCTATTTGCTACAGTCAAATAGTGCGCAACTAAGCCGTCAGGCGTAGATTTGTTGTAATAGGGCGAGACAAGCAGTAAACCGTCGACACCGGTTTCTTCTGCAGCGCGGCTTAAGTATACTGTGTGTTCTGTGCTGTTAGAGCCTGTGCCGGCTATGATTTTACATTTGCCTTTTGCATATTGAACACAACGGTAAAACATTTCCAGTTTTTCTTCATCTGTAATTGTAGGCGATTCTCCGGTTGTTCCGCATATTACCATAGCAGGAATTCCTGCATCCATCTGCCGTTTTAATAGTTGCTCAAGCATAGGATAGTTAATTTTGTTATCAAGAAATGGTGTCACCAAAGCAGTGCAGACACCGGTAAATAGTGGTTGATTCATAATAATATCCCTCCATAACAATCTATGCGACAGGATAATGATTTGCTTATTGCAAAAAGAGGGAATATGAACTATACTATAGAAAGAATTGTCCACGGAGGAATGAAATGAAAACCCATGATTTTTGGTATCATCTGCCGGAAGAACTGATTGCCCAAACTCCGCTTGCGCAAAGAGATGCATCTCGTTTGTTGGTGTTAAACCGAGAAAGTGGTCAAATTGAACACAGGCAGTTTTTTAATATTTTAGAATATTTGCAACCGGGTGACTGCCTGGTTATGAATGATTCACGTGTTCTGCCGGCAAGACTGTTAGGACAGCGACCCAGCGGTGGTGCTGTTGAACTTCTTCTTTTAAAAGATTTGGGTGATAAGTGCTGGGAATGTCTTGCTAAGCCCGGCAGAAAACTTAAAGAAGGACAGAACGTTGTATTTGGCAATGGTGAATTGACAGCCACAGTGCAGTCGGTTTTAGAGGATGGAAACCGCGTCGTAAAATTCTGTTATGAGGGTATTTTTTTAGAGGTTTTAGAACGCTTAGGAAAAATGCCTTTGCCGCCGTATATTAAAGAAGAATTAGAAGATTCAGAGCGCTACCAAACAGTATACTCTCGGGAAGTAGGCTCTGCCGCTGCGCCCACAGCAGGTCTTCACTTTACAAAGGAACTTTTGAGCAAAGTGGAGAAAATAGGTGTAAATACGGCGTTTATAACACTCCATGTGGGGCTCGGAACGTTTAGGCCGGTAAAAACAGAGGATGTTATGGAACATCATATGCATAGCGAACTGTGTATGATTAGCCAAGAAACAGCGGATATTTTAAATCAAACCAAACAAAAGGGCGGACGGATTATATGCGTTGGTACAACCTCTTGCCGTACGTTAGAATCTTTAGTGGGGGAAGACGGCACATTTACGGTAGGTTCAAAGTGGACCGATATTTTTATTTATCCGGGTTATCGATTCAAGGCAATGGATGCGCTAATTACCAATTTCCATCTTCCGGAAAGCACCCTTGTGATGCTGGTGTCTGCATTTGCCGGTAAAGAGAATGTTTTATCGGCCTATGAAGAGGCGGTGAGAGAGAAGTACCGTTTCTTTTCCTTTGGTGATGCGATGCTGATTATTTAGAATGTGATTTTCATAAGGAGAATGTGAATGTTTAAGGTATTAAAAACGGAAGGCAAGGCTCGCCGAGGTGAGTTTACATGTGCACACGGCACAGTGCAAACACCGGTGTTTATGAATGTTGGCACCCAAGGCGCAATCAAAGGCGCATTAAGCGCAAAAGACTTAAAGGATATCGGTTGCCAAGTTGAACTTTCCAACACCTATCACTTACATTTGCGCCCCGGTGATAAGTTGGTGAAAG
>JAZOXE010000021.1:0-6693 GCA_045659525.1 Faecousia sp.
AAATTCCTACGCAAATTTGGGTACTGGCCCACCTAACAGCGCAAATGAAGGCAGTGGCGGTAGGGGGGCCCTGCGATTTGATTTTCCAGTCCATTGCCGGCAGTGAAAACGGAAATGCTGCCTTCGGTTTTTGTGGAGATACGTTGCAGGAGGCAAAGGAGTTATTGTTGCGGGACGGTACAGCGGAAGGCCCCAATGTGATGTATTTTGAAACCGGGCAGGGTTCGGAACTGTCTTCCGATGCTCACCACGGCGCAGACCAGGTGACAATGGAAGCCCGCTGTTACGGATTTGCCAAACGTTTCTCACCGTTCCTTGTAAATACGGTGGTGGGATTCATTGGGCCGGAATATTTGTACGATGCCCGGCAGGTCACAAGAGCGGGATTGGAAGACCATTTTATGGGAAAACTTACGGGAATCTCCATGGGTTGCGACTGTTGTTATACCAATCATATGAAAGCCGACCAGAATGATATTGAAAATCTGGCAACCCTTTTAACGGTAGCAGGCTGTAATTATTTTATGGGAATTCCCCACGGGGATGATATTATGCTGAACTACCAGACTACCGGGTTCCGGGAAACGGCGACGCTCCGGGAATTGACGGGGAAAACGGCAATTCCGGAGTTCCAGCGCTGGTTGGAGAAAATGGGCTTTATGGAAAACGGAAAACTGACGAAAAAAGCCGGAGACGGCTCGTCCTTACTTTTTTAAGGAGGTAGGGGAATGAATAAACAGGAGTTATCCGCAATGGTGGCGGAGATTTTACAGTCCATGGAAAAAGAACCCATGGTGAAAGGCAGTGACTACCGCCCGACAAATCCCGGTCCGCAACCGGCAGAAACCCACTATCAGGACGGCGATTTTGTGGAAGACGTTACGAAACTGGACTTGCGGAAATTATATTTGGTGGAAAATCCAAAGGATGCAGATGCTTTTCGGAAATTAAAGGAGAAAACCCCGGCCCGTTTGGGAAGCGGGCGGGCCGGCCCTCGGTATAAAACTCTGACAATGCTTCGATTCCGGGCGGACCACGCCGCCGCGCAAGATGCGGTATTTTCCCAAGTGCCGGAGGATTTTGGGGAGCAGTTAGGGCTTGTCAGTGTACAAACCCGGTGCAAAGAAAAGGAAGAATACCTTACCCGGCCGGATTTGGGCCGGTGTTTCGACGGAGAAAACCGGGAGATTATCAAAAAGCAAATCCCCTTTTCTCCCCGTGTGCAAATTGTAGTAGGTGACGGTCTTTCTTCTGCGGCGGTTATGGCAAATGCGGCAGACTGTATGGCCGCAATCCGTGACGGACTGAAACTCAAGGGCATTGAAACTGGAAAAGGTATTTTTGTTCGGTATTGCCGGGTAGGCGCGGGAGATGCCATTGGAGATATCATTGGATGCGAAGTGGTGTGTATGTTGGTGGGAGAACGGCCGGGGTTGGTGACGGACAAGAGTATGTCCTGCTATATCACTTATAAGCCCCATACCGGTGTTTCGGAATCCAGCCGAACGGTGGTCAGCAATATCCACGCCCAAGGCACACCGGCAGTGGAAGCCGGCGCCTTTGTGGCGGAACTGATTGATACCATATTAAAAAAGAGAGTCTCCGGTGTGGGACTGCACTTGGAGGAAACCTTATGATACCCGTAACTGTTTTATCTGTAAGGTATCTGATGAGCGCAACGCCGGCACTGGCAAAGGCGTTGGGCGCGCCCAAAAACTATCCCTGTTTGGCAATGCTCACAACGGATAGTGACGATGCCACTTATATCGCGTTGGACGAAGCCACAAAAGCGGCGGATGTAAAGGTGTGTTACGGCCGAAGTTTTTATGCTGGGGCAGACAATGCTACCACGCCCAACGCAGGGGAAGTTATTGGCATTTTAGCGGCACCGACACCCGGCGCGGCCCGTAGCGGTATGGAAGCGGCACTGGCGGCACTGCAGCATATTGGATTTGAGCAGGCAGATAAAGTGCCTTTTCTGGCTCATACCGTAAGCCGGGCAGGCAGTTTCCTTTCAAAAGAAGCGGCGGTGCAGGAAGGAACGTCACTGGCATATCTGATTGCGCCGCCATTGGAGAGTATGTACGCCATGGATGCGGCGCTGAAAGCCGCAGATGTGACACTGCAAAAACTCTATGCGCCCCCCAGCGAAACAAATTTCGGCGGCGGGATTCTTGCAGGCAGTCAGTCTGCCTGCGCCGCCGCCTGCGCCGCCTTTGCCGATGCGGTGCGGGAAGTTGCCGCAAATCCAAAGGGATATTAAAGGAGGGAAACCATGGAACTTCATAAAGACTTGATGGCAAGGCAGGAAGCCCGAGATTTGACCACCCAAGCAGAAATTGCCCAAAGACAGTTGGCCCAGTTTTCCCAAGAGCAATTAGACCGGATTGTAAAGGCAGTTTCCGATGCTTTTTTTGCCCAGGCGGAGACCTTGGGGGAAATGGCGGTAAAAGAGACCGGCTTCGGCAACAAAGGGGACAAAAAAAGGAAAAACGAATTTGCTTCCCGGGATGTATGGGAAGCGGTGAAAGATATGAAAACGGTGGGCATTTTGCGGGAAAACCCGGCAGAAAAACTATGGGAAATCGGTGTGCCGGTAGGGGTGATTGCCGCTATTATTCCCAGTACAAACCCCACGTCTACGGTTTGTTATAAGGCGATGATTGCTCTGAAAAGCGGAAACAGCATTGTCTTTTCCCCCCATCCGAAAGCAATCAACTGCACCCGGTCGGCGGCGCAGATTGTTGCCGAGGCGGCGGAAAAAGCCGGTGCGCCAAAGGGCAGTGTATCCTGCCTTTCCATTCCCTCTTTGCAGGGGTGTCAGGAACTGATGGGGGCGGAGCCGGTGCGACTGATTTTGGCAACCGGTGGACCGGGTATGGTAAGAGCCGCCTATTCCTCCGGAAAACCGGCCATTGGCGTAGGCGCAGGCAACGGCCCGGCCTATATCCACCACAGCGCGGATATTAAAGAGGCGCTAAAGTGTATTTTGGAGTCAAAAAGTTTCGATTACGGAACGGTTTGCGCATCCGAACAGAGCATCATTGTGGAAAAAACCATGGAACAGCAGGTAAGACAAACAGCGCAATCTTTGGGCTTTTTCTTTATGGATACCCAGCAGGCGGAGTGTCTTGCGAAACTGTTATTTAGGCCCAACGGCACGTTAAACCCGGATATTGTGGGAAAGCCGGCGGTGAAACTTGCCCAAATGGCCGGCTTTTCTGTACCGGAGGACACAAAAATTCTGGTTGCCCGGGAGCAGGAGGCAGGGCCAACCCGCCCCTATTCTATGGAAAAACTTTGTCCCGTATTGGCGTTTTTTGTTATGAACAGTGAAGATGCGGTGCTGGATAAAGCGGTGGAGGTGCTTACCCATGAGGGGAGCGGCCATACCTTCGCCATACACGCCACTCAAGACAGTGTGGTGCGGAAATTCGCGCTAAAAATCCCGGTATCCCGATTCTTGGTAAATACGCCTGCGGCGCTGGGCGGCATTGGCGCCACCACCGGACTGTTTCCTGCGCTGACTTTGGGATGCGGTGCAGTTGGGGGCAGCAGTTCTTCCAACAATATCTCCCCTATGGATTTAATTAACATCCGCAGAGTGGCATGGGGCAAGGAAACCTATGTTGCGGAAACAAAAGAAGATGACTTGGTGGCGTACCTGACAACAAAAATTTTAGAGCGTCTGCAATAAAGACGGACATTTTTGGGAATGATAAAGTAAAACATCAGAAAGGATGAATCATATGAATACAAATTCTATCGGTATGATTGAAACAAAAGGACTGGTTGGCGCAATTGAGGCGGCAGATGCCATGGTAAAATCCGCCAATGTACAATTGGTTGGAAAAGAGCAGGTAGGTGGCGGTTTGGTTACGGTTATGGTGCGCGGTGACGTAGGTGCAGTAAAGGCCGCTACCGATGCCGGCGCCGCAGCCGCAGAAAAAGTGGGGGAATTGGTTTCTGTACACGTGATTGCCCGTCCTCACACGGAATTGGATGCCATTTTGCCCAGCGGCAAAACAACATCTTCCTCAGCCGGTAAATAATGCTCTACACCAAAAAGGCGGTGCAGGATAACCTGCGAAACCGGGAGGGGAAGCGGGTTTTCTACTTGGGAAAAGGAGACCAGTTAACATCAGATGCCCGGGATTTTTTAAGCCGGGAGCGAATTGCGATTTTGCCGGCAGAGCAAGCAAAACCCGAAAGATATCGCTTGTTGGGCGGCGGATATGTGGAAGAAAAGCCGGAGCATATGACGCATTTAAGTGCAGATGTGTTGGTGCCAAAAAATCACCCCCGAATTGTATTTCGGGGGGAAGTGGATAAATTGGAAGCAGAACTGCTTTTTTGCATTGGGCAGGTGCCGGAGAAGATTGGGGAAAAACTGCAGGAGATTTTAAGCCTTGCCAGAAATTTAATCCGTTGTGATGTGCTGGGTGAGCCATTGGAGGAAAAACCGTTGTGCGGATTTTCTCAAGGGGAACTGCGCTTGCGCAGTCACCGACCTCAGGACTATTACGGCCAACCACATTTTATGCCCGAGAGTACGGACAGTCGGGAAATACTACTGCTTAACCGGGTGCGCTGTCAGGTGAGAAGTACGGAACTTTCTGCAGTCAACGCCTTTATAACACCGGAGGGTGTCAGCCGCGGGGATATTATTCAGGCGCTGAACCGAATGAGCAGTATGGTCTATATTTTAATGATTGAAGATAAGGCGAAAAGGGGAGAAAAATCCCATGGATATTGAAAAAATTACAGAAAGAATTTGCCAAACACTTTTTGTGGAACTGGAGGCATCCGGCCGACATGTTCATGTAACAAAGGCGCAAGCCCAAGCGTTGTTTGGACATCCTCTGACGCCAGAGAGAGAACTGTCCCAGCCGGGACAGTTCTTGGCAAAAGAGCGGGTAACCGTGATAGGCCCGAAAGGGAAGTTTGAAAACGTGGCGGTGTTAGGGCCGGAACGACCGGAGGGGCAGGTGGAAATCTCCCTGACGGACTGCCGGGTGTTGGGCGTTACACCGCCGGTGCGCCTGTCAGGAGATGTGGCCGGCACACCGGGCGCAACGCTTTCTGCCCAGGCGGGGGAAGTGAAACTGACCCAAGGTGTAATTATTGCCCAGCGCCACATCCACGTAAATGCCGAGGATGCCCAGCGTCTGGGAGTGAAAGATAAGCAAAAGGTGCGCTTGCAAACCTATACAAGCCGTCCGGTTATTTTTGATGACCTTACGGTGCGAGTGCACCCCGGATTTGAAACCCGGGTGCATTTGGATTATGACGAGGCCAATGCTTGCGGATTCCAAAAAGGGGATTTGGGGAGGATTCTGACATGATACGGGCGCTGCTTGTGGGGCAGGAACCGGCCTATCCTCTGAATTATACCTATGTGAGCCAGCAGCCTTACGACGCGGTGGTAATCGGTTCGCTGAGTTTGGGAGAAGTGCTTTGCTTTTCCCGGGAAGAAGTGTTGCAGGCGCTGGCAAAGGGAATGCCGGTGATTTTATATACTCCGGGATTGCCACAATCTCCGGGAAACCGGGCATTGAGCGCAAAACTTGCCGGGGCAATCCGGGAGTTAAAGAACTATGGAATCCGCTTTACCGATGGCGGACAAAAGCGGGTGATTACCGCCCAGGAAGCGCAAAATATGCGCCAGGCGGGGAAACGGCCCGGACCGGGCGCGGTATTAACCCCGCTGGCGCGGGAAATTTTGGAGGGATAACATTGAAAATCGGAACGGTAACCGGGGCTGTTTGGTCCAGTCGGAAAGCCCCCAGTTTGTCCGGACAGACATTTTTGGTGGTGGAAACATCAGAGGGAGAAGTGGTAGCCGCGGACCAAGTGGGAGCGGGTACGGGGGATAAAGTCCTTTTAGTCACCGGTACCGTTGCCGCCCGGTTCTGTATGGAGGCACCGGTAGATGCGGCAGTGGTTGCAATTTTAGACCAGGGAGGGAAACCCTATGTCACCCCATGAAATACTGATTGCCGTTATGGCGGTATTCGCAGTTGCCGGTGCATTGGACCGGATATTCGGAAATCGGTTGGGATTGGGCAAGGAATTTGAAGACGGCATTTTGACAATGGGTTCTCTGGCACTGGCGATGGTTGGTGTTATTTGCCTTGCGCCGGTGCTGGCCAATTTGCTTCGGCCTGCGGTTGTGCCGGTTTATCGGTTTTTGGGCGCAGACCCGGCAATGTTTGCCGGCTCCATACTGGCCTGCGATATGGGTGGCGGCCCTTTGGCCCAGCAGATGAGCAATGACCCCCAATCGGCGCTGATGGGCGGTGTGCTTTGCGGCAGTATGCTGGGCGCGACCATCGTCTTCACCATCCCGGTAGCCATGGGTATTTTGCATCAGGAAGACCGGCCCGCCATGGCAAAGGGCATTTTGGCCGGCATCGTCACCATTCCTGTGGGTGTGCTGGTGGGTGGCCTGGTGGCAGGCTTTTCTGTGCTGCTGGTGCTGCGCAACCTGATTCCGATCGTGCTCATTGCCGCGCTCATCGCGCTGGGTCTTTGGAAGGCGGAAAAATGGATGATCCGGGGCTTTGCTCTGTTTGGCAAAGGCATTTTGGCACTGATCACCCTGGGCCTGGCTGCAGCGATTTTTCAGACCCTGACGGGCTATGTGCTCCTGCCGGGGTTGGAGAGCCTGGAGGTGGGCTTTTCCACCGTGGG
>JAZOXE010000022.1:0-11762 GCA_045659525.1 Faecousia sp.
ACGGCATCTGTTGTGTGTCACGTTGGTGCAAAACCGGTGCTCATTGACTGTCAGCGGGATTGTCTGGAAATGGACTATGATGCGGTAGCCTCTGCCATTACGGAAAAGACAAAGGCGATTATTCCGGTGGACTTAGGGGGCGTGCCTTGCGACTACCGGCGTATTTTTGAAATCGTGGAACAGAAAAAAGAACTGTTCTCTCCCAATGGACAGTTGCAAAGCGCCTTGGGGAGGGTTGCGGTTTTAGCAGATACCGCCCATGCATTCGGCGCTCAATGGCAGGGGAAGATGGTTGGCAGTATTGCAGACTTTTCCTCTTTCTCTTTCCACGCAGTGAAAAACTTCACCACAGCCGAGGGTGGCGCGCTGACATGGAAAACCATTCCCGGTGTTTCCAATGAAGAAATTTACCACAAACTCCAACTGCTCTCCCTCCATGGCCAGAGCAAAGATGCCTTGGCTAAGTCCAAACTGGGGGCGTGGGAGTACGATATCGTAGGAACTTGGTATAAGTGTAATATGACAGATGTGGTGGCGGCAATGGGACTTGTTCAGTTTGATCGGTACCCCGGAATGCTCGCCCGCAGAAAGGAAATCATTGGTCGGTACGATGCCGCGCTGAAGCCCCTTGGCGTGAAGGTGCTTGACCACTATACCGATACATACGAATCTTCCGGCCATTTATATCTGACCAATATCCCCGGAATTACCGACAGTCAGAGACGGGATATTATTGTGAAGATGGCAGAAGCGGGAATTGCTTGTAATGTGCATTATAAGCCACTGCCTATGCATACGGCTTACCGGAATTTAGGTTACGACATTCAAGATTTCCCCAACGCTTATCGGCATTTTGAAAATGAAATTACACTGCCGCTGCACACCTGCCTGACAGATGAGCAAGTGCAGTATGTTGTGGATACCTACACCCAAATTTTGAGAGGGTATATTGCCTTATGAAAAAACTGCTTGTAATTGGCGCAGGATTCCTTCAGACCTATGTGATCCGAAAGGCCAAGGAAATGGGCTATTTTGTATTGGCAGTTGACGGAAACAGTGATGCGCCGGGATTTGCTTATGCGGACAAGTCTGCCGCCATCAATATCGTGGATGAAAAGGCTTGCTTGCGCTATGCAAAGGAAGAAAAAATCGACGGTGTTTTAACTGCGGCAACGGATTATGGCGTACTGACAACGGCATACATTGCCCAGGAAATGGGGTTGCCGGGATTAAAATACCAAGTGGCGCAGACCATAAAAAATAAGTATTTAACCCGAAAGTGTCTGTATGAACACCGGGCGGACGATGCCGAACCGGCGCGGGAAGTGAAAGAAGACACGGACGTAGAAACCCTTGCGGAGGAAATCACTTATCCGGTGATGGTAAAACCCTGCGATGGCTCCGGAAGCCGAGGCGCATCCCGGGTTGACAGCAAAGAGGAATTTGTCCAAGCCTGCTGCTTGGCAACGGAATCCTCATTAACCCGCAGAGCCACCGTAGAACCCTTTGTTACGGGTCAGGAATACGGCGTAGAAACTTTGGTGGTAGGCGGACAGCCTCACGTTTTGGCAGTGATGCAAAAATGGATGACCGAACCGCCCTATTATGCAGAATTGGGGCACGCAATTCCCTCTGGTCTACCCAGCGCATTGGAAGACAAAGTCAGAACTTATGCGCAAAATGCGATTCGGGCGTTGGGTGTGAATTTCGGAAGTGTCAATATGGATATGTTGATTTCCGAAGAAGGAAAAGTGCATATCGTGGATATCGGCGCCCGAATGGGTGGCAACCTGATTGGTTCGCATATCATTCCTATGGGCACCGGCGTGGATTATATCGGCGCGATGATTTGCAACGCTATGGGAGATGCGGTGGATTTGACTGCAAAACCCCACAGACCGGTGGCTACAAAACTGTTGGCATTTTCCGGCGGCAAAAAAGTTGAAAGAATCCCCAATGTGCCGCAAATCGAAAAAGACTATGGCGTGTTGGTTGAGCATCATATCCATGTTGGCGATACGGTGAACGAATACCACACCAATTTAGACGGATTTGGCTATGTTGTGGCCGGCGGTGACACGGTAGAAGATGCCGAAAGCCGCGCCCGGCAGGCAAAAGAAGAAATAGAGAAAGAAATCTATTAAGGGGGGACAGTATGAAAAAAGTGTTGGTTATCGGCGGTGGAGAGTATCAGTGTACTTTGATTCGCCATCTGCGTAATAAGGGATATGCCGCTTACTGCGTGGATAAAAACGAAACCGCACCGGGATTTATGCTGTCTACCGATTATCGGGTACTGGACGTACTGGATAAGGAGGCGTGCCTTGGTTATGCAAAGGAACTGGGGATTGATGCTGTTATGACTTATGGCGCAACTCTTACCCTTCCTACTGTTGCATACATCGGAAAGAAACTGGGGCTTCCGGCAATTTCCGAAGAAACTGCGGAAATTTCGAAAAATAAATTTTGCTTAAAACAGGCTTTCCAAGAGGCTGGCTGTAATATCTACGGCGAATTTTTCCAAATGAAGGATGGGGTAGTACCACAGCGGGAATTTCCCATACCCTGCGTAATCAAACCCTGTGACGGCTCCGGCAGTAAAGGCGTATCTATGGTATACCGCCGGGAAGAACTGGAAAATGCGCTGGAATATGCTTTTTCATCCGCCCGATACGGCGAGATTTACTGTGAAGAACTGATTGCCGGCGAGGAATATAGCGTAGAGGCCTTTGTGGCAAACGGAGAAATTTACGTTTACGGTATTGTAAAAACCACGTTCGTGCAGCGTGGGGGAAATGACATTTCCTACGGTCACAGAACGCCCCCCGGTTTGCCGGATGAGACAGAAACACTTATTGCTCAGGAAGTAAAAAAGGCAATTCGCGCCTTAAATATTACAATTGGCAGCGTGAACTTCGATGTGATCCTGTCTGAAAAAACAGGTCTGCCCTATATTATCGACTGTGGAATCCGGATTGGTCAGAACTTGTTGGCATCCCATTTGATTCCCTTATCCCGAGGCGTGAGCATCATTGACAATACCGTGGAATTGGCGCTGGGTGGCAAACCGGATTGCGAACCGAAAAGTAAAAACTGTATTGCAACCCGCCTTCTGATATATAAACCCGGCAAAATCCGGGAGATAAAGCCTATGGAAACCTTGATAGGCACAGGCGGTATTGTGGATATTGTTTTACGAAAAGGGGTAGGGGATATGCAAAACCCCTATCGGGAAAAATCGGACACCTGCGGCTGGGTAGTTTGCCGGGGAGATACCCCGGAAAAAGCGGAAGAAAACGCAGAAAATGCGAAAGAACTTCTCCGGTCTTATATCATCATCGAATAAAAGAGGGATAGGGTATGTATCAAGGTATCAAGCGGTGCGCAGATTTTTGTATTGGCTTGGTGGCAATGCCATTTTTGCTGATAGTTGTGATTTTTGTGGGACTTGCCATTAAGTTGGATGACGGTGGTCCGGTGTTTTACCGGGCAAAGCGCATCGGTAAGGATTGCCAGATTTTTGACATGTTCAAATTCCGGTCTATGGTGGTCAATGCTCCCAATTACACCAACAAAGACGGAAGTACATATAACGCTGCGGACGACGATCGGGTCACCCGGGTCGGACGCTTTATCCGTAAAACAAGTATTGACGAACTGCCTCAGTTTTTCAATGTCCTCATTGGAGATATGAGTTTTATCGGCCCCCGGGCCAGCGGCGCGCTGGCGCTGGATAATTACCAAGCCGACGAAATGCCGAAAATGAATGTGCGCCCCGGTATTACCGGTTATACCCAAGCCTATTTCCGCAACAACGCCTCTGTGCGGGAACGCAGATTGAAGGATGCATGGTACGCGCAGAACGTAACCTTCTGGCTGGATATAAAGATTTTCTTCAAAACCTTTGTAACGGTGTTTAAGCGGGAGAATGTGTACACAAACGAAGTAGGCACATCCAAAGAGGATTTGTTTATCGACGACGGACAAAAAAGCAGCGTAAAGTGATACGTGACTGAAAAGAGGAAAAATATGAGAATTTTGCGTTTGCGGGCGTATTATGCACCGGAACAGACGGCGGCATCCCATTTGTCCAAAGATATGAACGAGGCCTATTGCAATGCCGGCATTACCTGTGTCAATATTACCCCCATGCCTACCCGCGGCGTATCGGAAGAAGTTCGGAAAGAATACCGCAGCAAGAAACGGGAAGTGTCGGAAGACGGACACATCATTGTACGCCGGTTTTCTATGTACCGGGAGGGGAAAAACCCTATTTTCCGGGCATTGCGGTATGTACTTTGCAGTGTGGCGGAGTACTGCCTGGGTGTAAGAGAAAAAGACATTGACTTGGTTTTGGGCGGAAGTACCCCACCGACCCAAGGAATGCTTTCGGCGCTGGTGGCTAAAAAACTCTCAAAGAAATATAAAAAGCGCGTACCCTTCGTGTTTGAACTGCAGGACTTGTTTCCGGAATCTCTGTCCGGTACGGGCCTTGCGAAAAAGGGCTCTTTTCTCTATCAAATAGGCGAAAAGATTTCCATGTATACCTACCGGAGCGCAGATAAAATCGTAGTAATTTCCCAGGATTTCAAAAAAATTCTCATGGAAAAAGGCGTACCGGAAGAAAAAATCGAAGTGGTATACAACTGGGTAGATGAAAATGCAGTGGTAGAAATCCCGAGAGAAAACAACACCCTTTTTGATGAGTACGGCTTGGATCGAGAAAAGTTTTATGTGGCTTATTCCGGCAATATCGGCCACACCCAGAATATGGATATGCTTATGGATGTTGCGGATAAGTTGCGCAACAGAGAAGATATCGGTTTTATCCTGGTAGGTGACGGTGCCCATAGAGAAACGGTTGAAAAGTTGGTCAAGGAAAAGGAACTGAATAATGTTTTCCTTTTGCCGTTTCAACCTTATGAGCGAATTTCCGAAGTGTTTAGTTTAGGAGATTTCGGATTGATCATTTCCAAAAAGGGCGTGGGACAGAACTCTGTACCCAGCAAAACATGGAGTTATATGTCCGCGCAAAGACCGATACTGGCGTCTTTCGACGAAGACAGCGAACTTTGCAGACTGATTGCGCAGAACCGGTGCGGTGTTTGCGTGCCACCGGATGACGGTGAGGCGTTAGAGAAAATCATTTTGGAAATCACAGAAAATAAAGAGCAGTTTGCTGCCTGCGGTGAAAACGGGCGCAAATTTATATTAGCAAACATCACAAAAGATGTCTGCTGCGGAAAATGGATTTCTGCGCTGAAGAATGTTTGTTTCAATTATGCAGAAAAGGCATAAGGACGTAAATGAGAAATGAGGTAAAGCCCATGGCTTCACAACCCAATGCAAAGAAGTATAACGCGCTTTTTGAGCAGCAGTCTTATCAGGATGCCCTGACTTATTATCTTGAGACACTGAAAGAAGATAACTGTCAAGGTGGGGCGTATAAGCATCCTATTTGGGATTATGTGATACTGACTGCATCCAATGAGGCCCAGGCTTTGGCATACAACGTGCAAATTCAGCACCGGCAAAGTCAGAATCAGTTGCCCAAAGGAACAAAGTTTGTGGTGATTCCGGATTTAGAGGGAAAACGCATCGGTTCCGGCGGCGCCACATTCTCAGCAATACGCTACATATATCAGCAGGAGAAGACATTCCGCAATAAGCGGGTATTATGTATCCACTCCGGTGGCGACAGCAAACGTGTGCCCCAGTACTCGGCTTGTGGAAAACTGTTTAGCCCGGTTCCCAGAATTCTTCCGGATGGCCGACGTTCCACCCTTTTTGATGAACTTCTGATTGGTATGTCCACAGTAGCCCCCCGCATTGGCGAGGGAATGTTGATTTGCTCCGGGGATGTTCTGATTCTGTTTAATGCTTTGCAAATCGATTTTTACGGCGCCGGCGCGGCGGCGCTATCCGTAAAGGAAAATGTTAATACAGGGAAAGACCACGGCGTATTCCTTCGCGATGACAAAGGTATGGTTGGCCGTTTTCTGCATAAGCAGACAGTGGAAACACTGCGCAGTGTTGGCGCTGTGGATGAAAAGAACTATGTAGATATTGACACCGGCGCAATTATTCTCAGCGGTGATATGCTGGATGGTTTATACCGCTTGGTAGAAAAAGAAGAAGATTATCTTTCTATTGTGAATGAAAAAGCAAGAGTATCCTTTTATGCCGACTTTTTATATCCCTTGGCAACGGACTCCACATTGGAGCAATTTTACAAGGAAACGCCGGAGGGAGAATTTACAGAAGAACTGAAAAAATGCCGTACCCGGCTCTGGGAAACACTGCATCCTTATTCCTTAAAACTGATTCGCCTGTCACCTGCGTCTTTCATTCATTTTGGAACAACGGAAGAACTGCGGAAATTAATGACAGAAGAGATTGAGGATTATCAGTTTTTGGGCTGGGAACGTGTTGTTTCTTCCAACATCCAGCCGGAGCATTTTGCGATATCCAATAGTTACGTAAGTCGGGAAAGTACGGTAGGCGCAGGCAGTTATATTGAAGACAGCCGGATTCACAAAGGCAGTGTTGTGGGTAAAAACTGCGTAATTTCCGGTGTCACACTGACTGGTGAAACCATTCCGGACGGAACCGTTGTTCACGGCTTAAAACTGAAAGACGGACGGTTTGTAGTCCGTATGTACGGTGTGACGGACAATCCCAAAGAAAACCGCCTGTTTGGGGAAAAATTGGAACAGCCCCTTTGGACAGAGAAACGCTATCCGATATGCGACAGCATTACGGAAGCGGTGAGCAGAACCGTAAAGGGGGATACTGCTGGGTGTGAATGCATTTCTCTCGAAGAAAGTTTTAACCGGGCAGATGTAACGGCAATTTTGCCTTGGCAGGAGAATCTCTATCAGCAGGTAGTGGGAGAGGCAATTTTGGATATGATTGCGCACCAAATTCCTGCAGAGGAAGTAAAAAAACGGTATCCGCTTGTCAGCGACCAGACTGTTAACTATTTGACGGAGAAGGCAGAATCCTTAAATGGGGATGATTTGCAGGAATTTGGCGTTATTATCCGAATTTACAGTTATTTAAGCAAACTGACGGTAGGCAAACAAAGTGATAAACTTGCGCAAAAATGTTTGACAGAAATCTGCAATGCAACACTTCGGGCTGCGGCGGCAGGCATACGGTATAATCCGACGCTTCAGTTTGCGCAGGATGAAACGGTTGTAAATCTGCCGGTACGTGTAAACTGGGGCGGTGGTTGGAGTGATACGCCTCCATACTGTATGGAGCACGGCGGTACAGTGCTCAACGCCGCAATTTCCTTAAACGGAAAACTTCCCATTGAGGTAACCATTCAGAAACTGGATAAACCCTGTATCGCCCTTGCCAGCACGGATATCGGCACGTACCAAGAGTTTACCTGTGTTGCGCCTCTTCAGAATTGTAAGAATCCATCAGACCCGTTTGCACTTCACAAAGCGGCACTCATTGCCTGCGGTGTGATTCCGAGAGAGGGCGAGATTGCGCTTTCCGAGATACTGGAGCGCATTGGCGGTGGTATTTATCTCAATACTCGAGTAATCGACATTCCTAAGGGAAGTGGGTTAGGAACCAGTTCCATTTTAGCCGGCGCTTGTGTAAAGGCTGTTAGCCAGGCATTTGGCCTAAATTGGGCGGACAACGAACTTTACGAACGTGCGCTGTGTATGGAGCAGTTAATGTCCACCGGCGGCGGTTGGCAAGACCAGGTTGGCGGAATTGCTCCGGGAATTAAAATGGTGACAACAAAACCGGGACTGAAACAAGAGATTTCTTGTACGGCTTGCGCCATCAGCGAAGAAACCCGCAAGGAACTGAATGACCGTTTTTACGTTATCTATACCGGACAACGCAGACTGGCGCGGAATCTATTACGGGAAGTGATAACAAAACGAATTTGTAACGACCCGGTTTCTGTGGAAGCCCATTATAATATCCAGCGTTTAGCGGTTTTGATGCGCTTTGAATTAGAAAAAGGAAATGTTGACGGCTTTGCAAAACTCTTGAATGAAAACTGGGAAGAGAACAAGCGGATAGATGCGGGCTGTACCAATACGTGTATCGACCAGATTTTCCTTACTGTGGAAGATTTGGTGGCGGGAAAAATGATATGCGGCGCCGGCGGTGGCGGGTTCCTGCAAGTCATTTTGAAAAAAGGTGTATCTGTGGAAATGCTGCGGGAAAGACTGCGGGAAGTGTTCCGCGATAGCGGCGTAGATGTATGGGACTGTGATATTGTGTAAAGGGAAAAGGAGTTGCAATTATGCAGTTGCAGAGAATTAAAAAAGGAATCCGGATGCTGATTGGTTACCCCCTGCGGTTTTTTAACGGCATTTCCTTCCGGGCGAAAGTGGTGGACAGTAAAATCCACAAAACTGCAAGAATTTCCGCAAAAGCCAATGTGCGTTATAGCAAAGTGGGAAGATATTCTTACATATCTTCCGGCAGCGGTGTGATTCATGCAGAAGTGGGGGCGTTTTGCTCCGTTGCCGCTAATGTTTCTATCGGCGGCGGCAGCCACGCTATGGATTTTGTATCCACATCGCCGGTTTTTAATGCCGGTGGAAACACCTTCGGCGTAAACCTTGCCAAAATTCCCTTTGCACCCTATAAACCCACAAAAATCGGCAACGATGTGTGGATCGGCAATCGGGCGATTGTACTGCAAGGCGTCACCGTTGGTGACGGCGCAGTCATTGGCGCAGGTTCTGTGGTAACAAAGGATGTGCCTCCCTATGCCATTGTAGCGGGGAATCCCGCCCGGCTGATTCGCTATCGGTTTGACGAAGAAACCGTAGAAAAACTGCAAAAGTCAAAGTGGTGGACTTTTAGCGACAAAAAGTTGCAAAAAGTTGGATCTCTTATGGATAATCCGGAGGAATTTCTTAAGGCGATTCAATAAACTGCAGAAAACGACCGGAAAGAGGAACGGATATGAAAGTTGTACATTTATGCCTTGCCAGTTTCTTTCCTGATGGGTATTCCTATCAAGAGAATATGCTTCCCAAATGGCATAAGCAGGCGGGGCACGATGTGGAAGTAATTGCATCTTTGGTCACGTTTGATGAAAACGGCAAAACAACACTTTTGAAAGAAGCAAGCCAATACCGAAACGAATACGACATCCCGGTAACAAGACTTGCTTATCGGGAGCCTACAAAGTTTTACGGAAGATTCCGGCGGTTCGTTGGCTTTGCCCAGGCACTGGAAAAAGCCGCACCGGATATTTTGTTTATCCATGGATGCCAATTTATGGACATTGATGTGGTGGCAAAATATGCAAAGAAGCATCCTGCCTTAAGAATTTATGTGGACAACCACGCAGACTTTTCCAACAGCGCCACCAACTGGATTTCCAAAAACTTCTTGCATAAGATAGTTTGGCGGCGATGCGCCCATAAGATTTTGCCCTATGCGAAGAAGTTTTACGGTGTTTTGCCGGCAAGAGTAGACTTCCTGAAAAATGTCTACGGCCTGCCGGGAGAAAAATGCGAACTTCTGGTTATGGGAGCGGATGATGACGATGTAACTGCGGCGGCAGGTCCTCAAGTGCGCGCGCAGATTCGCAAAAAGAACAAATTGGGAGAAGATGACTTTTTGGTTATGACCGGCGGTAAGATTGACGCCTTCAAACCCCAAACCCTTTTGCTTATGGAAGCGGTAAAAAATATCGAAAATCCCAAAGTGAAACTCATTGTGTTTGGCTCGGTTACACCGGAACTGAAGGAACAGGTTAAGGCCCTTGCAGACGGGGAAAAAGTACAATATATCGGCTGGGTACAGGCAAAGGATTCTTATCAGTATTTTGCTGCGGCGGATTTGGTGGCTTTCCCCGGCAGACATTCCGTGTTCTGGGAGCAGGTTGCAGCGCAGGGAATCCCTATGCTGTGTAAGCGCTGGGATGGCACAACCCACGTGGATTTAGGCGGTAATGTTCACTTTCTGACGGAAGACAGCACAGAGGAAATTCAGCGCAATATCGAACAGTTACTGGACAATCCCCAGCGCTATGAGGAAATGAAAAAAGTAGCGATGGAAAAAGGAATGGAAATATTTTCCTATGCTCATATTGCAAAAGTAAGTATTGAAGATTAAAGGAGGTGTGCCGCGTGACGGATATTATGAAAAAACAATATGTGATTGCGGCCACCGATTTGGAAATATCCGCCGCTCGGCGCTATGCTTTGGAGGGTGGATATCATTTGTACGCAGGTGACGGTTTACGCCTGCGGGAACTTGTGGATAAAACTGGGAGAAAATACCTGCTTTTGGGAGAAGCCTTTTGTACAGACAGTTTTCCAAAATCTGTAGAAGAAGCGGTTGCTGCTTATGACGGCGGGGACGTTTTAGAACTGATCAGACCGTGGACCGGCCGGTTTTTGCTGATTGCCGGAGCGGAAATCTACCGGGATGCCACCGGCTTGATGGGCGCGTTTTTGTGCGATAATATTTTGTCTTCTTCCTGCGCCGCACTGCAAAGTCTGACCGATGTGGGGCAGCGCTACCCGGCAGAAGACTCCGGGCTGACATGGAATTTATTGCCCGGCGGGGCGGCGGAAAAGATTTCTGCTGTTTATCCTACGGAAAAAATTCGACTCTCTCCGGAAAAAATCCTCCGGGAGAATTTAATGTGGGTTCAGGACAAACGCAATCTGACTACGCAGGAAAAAGCAAAGGCCCTTGCCGAAATGCTTAAAAATGCCATAGGAAATATGGAGCGTTTTTCCGGAAGAAAACTGCTGATTGCCTTAACAGCGGGAAAGGACTCCCGCCTTGTGTTAAGCGCCGCATTGGCATCCGGGGTGCCCTTTGAAACCTATACGGCAGAGCATAGCGACATCACCTATGCCGATATAAAAATCCCCAAAAAAATGGCGAAAATGTTTGGCTTTTCCCATAGTTATATCAAAAAACGGAAACTATCTCCGAAGTTGCTGGAAGATTATGACCGGTTTACTTGCCAAAACGCCAATGGCGCAGATCGGATGTTCTGCGGATATGGTCAGTTTCGAAAATTGCCGCAGGATGCGCTGGTGATACGAAGCGGATTGTTTGAAGCGGGGCAGGTCTACGGCAGGAAAATTTCAAAACCAGGAGACAGTGGATTTGCGAGCGGTTTTGCCACTTACTATAAAACCTCCCTGAAAAACGAAAATCAAAGAAGAAATTTCCAAAACTGGCAGGCATATACAGAAGAAAATTCCTGCGATTTTGTGGATATACGAGATAGGTTTTATCTGGAACAAAGGATTGGCGGTTGGGCGTCTGCCATTGAGCAGTCAATGGATATGCAAGATTTCTTGTCTTTGCAAATTGCTAATTCTATGGATATTTTGTCTTTGTTACTCAGCGCAGATGAACGGGAACGAAAGAATCTGGCTCTCTCCTATGACACAATGTGCTACTTGAAACCGGAAGTTCTCTCTTTCCCGGTGAACAGCAAAAGTGTATTGGACTATTTGCCTCGAATTAAGCGAAAATTGATGCAGATTGGGAAAAGACTGAATATTAGGTAACGGAAGGAACGGAAGAATGAATCTTTTGTATGTATATGGCGGCGCATCTCCCGCAAAATACCGGGAGTATGTGGAAAATAAAGGAATGCGAATTTCCCAGCAGGCACAAAAGTACAATCAGTTGCTAATGGAAGGTCTGGCAGAAAACGGATGTAACGTTTTTGCAGTTTCCAGCCGGCCCATTAACCGGGCAGTGAGTAAAAAATTATTTTTCCGGAGCGAAAACGACAT
>JAZOXE010000023.1:0-2861 GCA_045659525.1 Faecousia sp.
AGAAAAACAACTGGCGAAATGGGCGGCTATCCGCTTTAGTTCCGACCATATTTTGGATTATATTGCTCTGGATGATGACCATGCGATTTACGAAGTGGACTTGCCGGAAGCGTGGGCAGGAGAAACCGTTGGCGAAATGGATATCCGGCGTAAATACGGAATCAACATTATGGGCGTTAAGCGGGATGGAAAGTTGAATCTTTCCGTAACGCCGGAAACGCAGTTTGTCGCAGAGGATACCATTTTGGTTTTGGGCAGTTATAAGAATTTGCAAAAATGTTTTCGTATTTGATAGGTGACGGACAATGATGGATCAAATTGCTGTGTGGTTTGCCAATACCTTAGGCCAGGTGATTCCTGCGGAATTGGTAACCTTTATTGTGTCCCTCTTACCCATTTTGGAGTGTAGAGGCGGTATCGTGGTGGGACGGCTGTTGGGAATGCCCCTTGCCGCTACTATAATTGTGTCAGTAATCGGAAATGTGTTACCCATTCCTTTTGTGCTGCTCTTTATCCGGAAAATTTTCCACGCTTTAAGACATAGACGGTTCTTCGGCCCCATTGTACAGAAACTGGAAAGTCGGGCCATGAAAAAAAGCGATGCTTTGAAAAAAGGTGAGTTTTTAGGGTTGCTGCTTTTTGTGGGCGTTCCCTTACCCGGTACTGGCGCGTGGACCGGCGCATTAATTGCATCCCTTTTGGGAGTAAACATCCGGAAAGCATCCCTTGCAATTTTTGTTGGTGTTGCTATGGCAACAACGATTATGTGCCTACTTATGTACGGTATCCTTTAAAAGGAGTCTAAAGAACGCATATCGAGAACCTATGTAGCGGAGAGTATAAAAAAGAGTCTGTAAAGAATTTTCTTTACAGACTCTTTTTGCATTTTTAATAGTGCCGCACAACGGCTTTCACAAGCCCCACAAGTTCTGCCTGGGAGCCGTCAATGGGCGCGTAGGCGTCGTTTTCCGGTATAAGCCAAATCTCCCCGTTTTTTCGGCTTAAGCGCTTAACGGTGGCCTCATCGCCAATCCGAGCCACCACGATCTCTCCGTCATTGGCGGAGGGCTGGGGGCGGACAACTACCATATCGCCGTCTAAAATGCCGGCATTGATCATACTGTCACCCCGCACCCGCAGGGCAAAGCAACTGGGATCCCCGTCCCAGGAGATAGTACCTTCTTGATTCTCCAATGCTAAAATCGGCATACCGGCAGTGACCAGTCCCACCAGAGGAATCTGCCCCGGTCGGGTACTGGTAACGATAGAACGTTTTCTACCTTTACTGCCGCCGGACTGCAAAAGACCTTTGTTTTGCAGTTGGGTTAAGTGATAACTAACGGAAGCGGTGGAGTGAAGTCCTACGGCGGCGCCGATTTCCCGCACCGAGGGGGCGTAGCCGTTTTCCAAAACAAATTGGTTAACAAAATCCAAAATCAGTTGCGATTTATTACTGGTTCTTCCCATAAAATCACCTCTTGAGAAAATTATAGCACAAATGTCCGAAAAAGAAAAGTGTAAATTTTAGCCACCGACAAAAAATGGGATAATTCGCAGAAAGTTATTCGTATACTGAAAGTAGAAAGGAGAGGATGATATGGAGACCTACGATGCCCGGAAAGCCGCCCGGGTTTGGCAGAGAGTACAAGGCGCGGAAACCGGAAAGGTAGACGCCCCAACTTTACTTTCTATGATTACCCAAGAGTGGGAAGACGGCGGGATTTACTTAAATTTATCCCGGCAAGTACAGGGAACGTACCGGGCAATTTTGTATAAGATGTTTCTGGAAGAACAAACCCATAGCGCATGTTTAAAGGGGATCTATACACTTTTAACCGGCTCTCATCCCAAAGTACGTCCCCAAACACCCAACCGGGAACCGGTGCGGGTAACGTTAAGGCGGTGTTATGGTCGGGAGATGCGAGCCCTCGCCCGATATGAGGCTATGGGAGACGATCCGGAATATGGCCAAGTATTTTTGCGCCTTGCCGCCCAAGAGCGGGAACACTGTAAAACCATACTGCAACTTTTGGGAAGTTTACCGGTCCGAAGTTAGGAAAAGGTTGCATCCACCACAGAGAAATGATATACTTAAGAAAAAAGGAGGATTCCGTATGGATTGTCTGTTCTGTAAAATTGCCGGAGGGGAGATTCCCTCTCAAAAAGTATATGAAGATGCGTTGGTGTATGCCTTTCGGGATATTGCTCCCCAGGCGCCCACCCATATTTTGGTGATTCCGAAGATGCATTTGGCATCGGTAAGCGAAGTGACACCGGAAGTAAGCAATGTTGTTGCCCGTATTTTTGAGGTGATTCCCCAAATTGCGGAAGCAGAGGGATTGACAGGTGGCTACCGTGTGGTTTCCAACTGCGGTCCGGATGCCGGGCAGACGGTAAATCACTTGCACTTCCATATTTTAGGGGGAAAAGAACTGTCCCTTGCTATGGCTTGACAACGGGAAAAAACGTGGTATAATAAACCCAATCGCAAAACAAATCTTCGGGGGGCCGGATGCATCCGGCTGAGATTAGACTTGGTAGTCTTCACCCGCGAACCTGATACGGCTAATACCGTCGGAGGGAAAGATGCATAACGAGATACCCAAGTATCGCATTGCAACTTTGATGGATTTGCAATGCGATATTTTTTATTAGGAGGTTTTGTTATGCAAGGCAAAACAAAAAGAATTACGGAAAGCGCTATGCTTTTGGCAGTGGCAATTGTTTTGGAATTGATTTCCAAAGCGGTAATTCCGGAACTGCCCTTCGGAGGGCAGATTACACTGGTAAGTATGTTGCCGGTGGTGCTGATTTCCTACCGTCACGGTGTGAAATGGGGGCTTATCAGCGGTGTGACCTAT
>JAZOXE010000024.1:0-11902 GCA_045659525.1 Faecousia sp.
AAAGCTACAAATAAAAAATTAGCGGCAGAGAGGTGTTAATCTCCCTGCCGCCGTGCTTCGGTTAGTTATAAATTATATCGTGATTTATAATTTCTTTGGCTCTGCTATGGATAATAATTGTACACTAAATAATAATGATAATAAAAATAATAGCAGACAATGAAAACTATTATCTGCTATTATAGATAAACTGTATTAAGTTGGTATTATTCCCACTCGATGGTGCCGGTGGGCTTCGGGGTCAGGTCATAAAGAACACGGTTGATACCCTCAACCTCGTTGGTGATTCTCTCTACGATTTTGTGCAGAACAGGGTAGGGAATCTCCTCGATTGTGGCGGTCATTGCGTCCTTGGTGTTCACCGCCCGAATGATGGCCGGCCAGCCTTCGTAACGCATATCATTACGCACGCCGACACTCTTTACATCAGGGATGGATACGAAATACTGCCAGACCTTTTCTGCCAGACCGCATTTATCAAATTCCTCGCGGAGGATGGCGTCTGCTTCCCGCAGTGCGTGGAGACGGTCACGGGTGATGGCACCCAGACAGCGGACACCCAGTCCGGGACCGGGGAAGGGCTGACGGTAAACCATTGCGTGGGGCAGCCCCAGAGCCTCACCCACAACGCGGACTTCATCCTTATAGAGAAGTTTCAGCGGTTCTACCAGTTCCATAGCCATATCATCGGGTAGCCCACCGACATTGTGGTGAGACTTAACCGGTTTACCGCTTTCTTTTGCTTTAATGGATTCCAGGATATCGGGATAAATTGTGCCCTGGGCCAGGAAGGAGATACCGCTGAGTTTGGCAGCCTCCTCATCGAACACCTTGATGAATTCTGCGCCAATGATCTTACGCTTTTTCTCCGGGTCGGAGACACCGGCCAGCAAATCCAGAAAACGGTCTGTGGCGTCTATATATACAAGGTTTGCATCTAGTTCTTCACCAAATACCCGGATAACATCTTCGCTTTCGCCCTTGCGCATTAAGCCGTGGTTTACGTGCACACAGACGAGTTGCTTGCCAATAGCCTTAATTAAAAGGGCGGCAACAACGGAAGAGTCTACACCGCCACTTAAGGCAAGCAGAACTTTCTTGTCACCTACCTGCTGGCGAATGGCAGTGATCTGCTCTTCAATAAAAGCGTTGGCCAGTGCAGAAGTAGTAATGCGCTCCATAGAAGCGGGGCGAATATTGCTATGCATATTAGTTCCTCCATAATGTTAAATTGATTACCTAAATTATACAGATAATTTTCCTCGTATGCAAGAAAAAAATAACGGATATGAGAAAATTGTCTAAATTGTAATACAGGACGGGGGATATGGTGTAACAAGTTGTGAAATAAAATAATTTGACAAAAAGGGCGTAATGTTAAAATAGTAAAACATTTGATATTGCAAAAGGGGGAGAGATGTGGTACGATAGCGATGGATCATGTGATTGTCGTATGTCATTTTTATTCAAATCAAAAGTGGAGTTTGACATTATATACATATTTTCACCAAAACAAGGCGTGGAACAAGTTCGAACATAAGGGGTGTCAGTTATGCAGTATTATGGCGTTAGAGAAATTGCGAATCTATGGGGGGTTCAGGAGCGCAAGGTAACGGCTTTGGCAAGAAGTGGTAGAATTCCCGGCGCGAAAAAAGAAGGCAAACACTGGATGGTTCCCTCGGACAGTTACCTGCCGTTGGATGGCAGAACCAAAGCGGCAAAACAGACAGAACCCACAGACAATGAAAGTGTGGTTGTCCAAAGTGGTGAAATTTCCTACACCTCGGTAGGTGGCAGCAAACGCGTTACGGCAGCGTTTTGGGAGAAATATCAGCACAAGCCGGAGTATGTGGCGTTTACACCTTACCGCATTTGCCCGGTGGGCGCGCATGTAGACCACAATTTAGGTAAAATTACCGGCTTTGCTATAGATAAAGGCATTCATATTGCCTACGGTCCGAAAAACAACGGTGTAGTGGAACTGTGCAGTTTGCAATTTCCCAAGCGCGCCCAGTGGCATGTGCAATCCGTTCCGGATAAACAAGGGGACTGGGCGGACCATTTGCGGGGCGCTACCCGGGCGCTTAACGCGCTGTATCCTCTGCGCACCGGCATTTGCGCCGTGATTGACGGAGAACTGCCCATTGGCGGATTGTCTTCTTCTGCGGCGGTGATTATTACGTTTCTCTCTGCGCTTTGTCGGCTCAATTCCATCTGTCTTACGGAAGAACAACTGATTGCGGTTTCCCAGGAAGCAGAGAACAAATACGTTGGAGTCAGTTGTGGGAAATTAGACCAGTCCTGCGAAATATACTGCCGCAGAGACCACTTGTTGTATATGGATATGCTGGATGGCTCTTATGAACGGATTCCAACGAAACCGTCTATGCCGGCTTATGATATTATGATTCTGTTTTCCGGCGTGGAGCGCTCACTGGCAGGCACCCAGTTTAATATGCGGGTAGATGAATTGCGTAGCGCGGCATATGCGTTGAAAGGCTACGCGGGAATGCCCTATGGGAAATTTGAAGATACAAACTTGCGGGACGTGCCGCGGGGAATTTTTGAGGCACACAAGGATAAACTTGTTGACAGTTGGCGCAAGCGGGCGGAGCACTGGTATTCAGAGTGTGAGCGCGTGGATAAAGCAAAGGAAGCCTGGAGTAAAGGGGACCTGGTTGAATTTGGAAAACTGTGTTTTGAATCGGGTAAAAGCAGTATTGAAAACTGGGAAACCGGTTCTCCGGAGTTAATTAAACTCTATGAATTGCTGACGGAAACCCCCGGAGTATACGGCGGACGATTCTCCGGCGCGGGATTTAAGGGCTGTTGTGTTGCCCTGGTAAATCCCAAGAAAAAGGAAACCATTATCAAATCCATTACAAAAAAATATACTGCGGCATTTCCACATTTAGCGGATAAGTTCTCTATCCATATTTGCCACAGTGCAGACGGAGTACGATTGTAATATGAAATGTTTGATTTTAGCGGCAGGGTACGCCACCCGGCTGTACCCTTTAACAGAGAATTTCCCCAAACCGCTTTTGGAGGTAGGGGATAGGACAATATTGGATTGGCTTTTGGATGACATTCAAATGAGCGGTGAAGTCGATGAATATGTGGTAATTTCCAACCATAAATTTGCTCACCACTTTGAAAAATGGGCCAAGACCAAATCTTACCCCATTACGGTAGTTGATGATGGAACATCTTCCAATGAAACACGGCTGGGGGCGGTAAAGGATATTGCCTATGCCATTGAGACGCTGGGATTAGATGGCGATATGTTGGTGATTGCAGGGGATAATCTGCTGGATTTCAGTTTACAGAAATTTATTGCCTACACCCGGGAAAAAGAATGCTCGTGCATTATGCGCTATTACGAGCCAAACTTGGAAAAACTGAAAAAGTGCGGTGTGATTTCCGTAGATGGTGAAGACTTGGTTGTGAAAATGGCCGAGAAACCGGAGAATCCGGAGAGCCACTGGTGTTGCCCACCGTTTTACTATTACAGCGCCGCAGACAGCAAGCGAGTTTTCCAGGCAATTGATTCCGGTTGCGGTACAGATGCGCCGGGGAGTTACATAGCATGGCTTTGCGCCCAAACCCGGGTATGTGCTATGGAAATGCCAGGAAAACGCTATGACATTGGCAATTTGCAAAGTTATGAGCAAGTACAAAAAGATTATAAGGGGATTACAGTATGAAACCGGAAACTGTAAACTTAACGGGAAAAACAGTACTTGTTACCGGTGCCGCTGGATTTATCGGAAGCAACTTGGTAATAAAACTGTTGCGGGAATATGCGCCCATTACTGTTGTAGGACTGGATAATGTAAACGACTATTATGATGTAAGTCTAAAAGAATACCGTTTGCAGGAAATCGAGAAAGCAGCCAGTGACCGCCCGGAAACAAAATGGGTATTTATTCGGGGGAATATAGCGGATAAGCCTAAAATGGAATCTGTCTTTTCCCAGTATCACCCCCAAGTGGTGGTAAACCTGGCGGCGCAGGCCGGTGTTAGATACTCCATTGACCATCCGGATGCCTATATCGAGAGCAATTTAATCGGTTTTTTCAACATTTTGGAATGTTGCCGGCATTACCCGGTAGAGCACCTGGTTTACGCTTCCTCTTCTTCTGTATACGGCTCCAATAAGAAAGTACCTTACAGCACGGAAGACAAGGTGGACAACCCCGTTTCTCTGTATGCAGCCACCAAAAAAAGTAACGAGTTGCTGGCCCATTCTTATTCCAAACTTTATGACATTCCTTCCACCGGTCTGCGTTTCTTTACGGTATATGGACCGGCGGGGCGACCGGATATGGCCTATTTTGGTTTTACCAATAAACTGATTCAAGGAAAGACCATCGAAATTTTTAACTACGGAAACTGCAAGCGGGACTTTACTTTTGTAGATGATATTGTAGAGGGTGTTGTCCGGGTTGTGAAGCGGGCACCGGAGAAGGCAACCGGGGAAGACGGACTGCCGGTTGCGCCTTATGCGGTGTATAACATTGGCAACAGCAGTCCGGAAAATCTTCTGGATTTTGTGGAGATTTTGTCTCAGGAATTGGTAAATGCCGGTGTTTTGCCCGGGGATTTTGATTTTGAGGCACATAAGAAATTGGTGCCGATGCAGCCGGGAGATGTGCCGGTGACCTATGCGGACACCTCTGCGCTGGAAGCGGATACGGGTTTTCGCCCCAATACGCCGTTGCGTGAGGGACTTCGGAAATTTGCCCAGTGGTATAAAAAATACTATAATTGATAAAAGGCCGGGGGATATCCCCGGCTTTTTAAAGGAAAAAATAAAAATAAAACGGAAAAAACTTGACTATACCACCAATTTCTTCTATAATTGATAGACCTGTGGAAATTTTATGTTAAGAAAGGGAATTGCATTATGGCAAAGGAATTTAAGATTACCAGTTTGCGCCTGGAAGATTTGGAAAAGGAACTTAATTATTTGAAAACTACCCGGGAGCGGGAGATTGCGGCTATGATTGCCGAAGCCCGTTCTTATGGCGACTTGTCTGAAAACTCTGAATACGATGCGGCGAAAAACGAGCAGGCAAAACTCTATGGCCGGATTGCGGAAATCGAAGACATTCTGTCTCACGCCGTGATTATTGTTGATGAAAACGAAGCCAATGGTCGGGTAGGTTTGGGATGCTCCGTTACGGTTTTGGATGAAGCCACCGGCGAAAAGACCGTGTATAAAATTACTGGCTCCCAAGAAGCAAATCCCATGGAATATAAACTCTCTGATGACTCACCCTTTGGCCGTGCCGTAGTGGGTAAGTCTATTGGAGATACCTTTACAGTGAACGCGCCTTTGGGCACTTATACACTGAAAGTCGTTGATGTAACCAGAGAGGGTTAATTATGGCAAAGTTTGTACCACAGGCAGAACTGCCTGTTTCGGAGCAAGCCCAAATCCGACGGGATAAGTTGGCGGCTTTGCAAGCCGAGGGCCGAAATCCTTTTTTGCAGACAAAGTTTGCATTTGATACGGATTCCGCTACCATTAAGGCCGATTATGCGGGATTCGAAGGAAAGACTGTCCGCCTGGCCGGCCGCTTAATGAGTAAGCGAGGAATGGGCAAGGTGTCTTTCTGCGACTTGCAGGACTATGCCGGCAAGATTCAGATTTTTGTAAAAATCGATGAATTGGGCGAAGAAGAATTTTCTTACTTCAGAAAGTATGATATCGGCGATATTGCAGGCGTAGAGGGAGGGGTTTTTCGCACCAAGACAGAGGAAATTTCTGTCCGCGCCAAGAAAGTTACTCTGCTCTCCAAATCTCTGCTGCCCCTGCCGGAAAAATTTCACGGTCTGACGGATAAAGAAATCCGTTTCCGTCAACGGTATGTAGACTTGATGGTAAACCCGGAAGTGAAGCGCAATTTTGTAATCCGCTCCCAGTTCATTAAGTATATGCGTAACTATTTAGACAGCAGAAACTACATCGAGGTAGAAACGCCTGTTCTCAATACCATTGCCGGCGGCGCATCTGCCCGTCCCTTCATAACGCATCACAATACCCTGGACATTGATATGTATATGCGTATCGCCACAGAACTGCCGCTGAAGCGGTTGATTATCGGCGGTATGGACCGGGTGTATGAAATCGGCAGAATTTTCCGGAACGAGGGTATGGATCCCAAACACAACCCGGAATTTACATCGGTAGAATTGTACCAGGCTTACGCAGATTTCCACGATATGATGGATATTTGCGAGGGTATTATCTCCGGCGCGGCTAAGGAAATCTTAGGTACTTATGAAGTGCAGTGGCTGGGAGAAACGGTGAACCTTGCCCCCGGCTGGCACCGTATGACAATGGTAGAAGCCGTAAAGGAATATGTGGGCATTGACTTTGGCGCGATTTCCGATGATGCGGAAGCTGTTGCCGCTGCAAAGGAAAAGGGCGTAGAACTTGCCGATGCCGCAGAAAAGACATGGGGTAATGCATTGTATGCCTGCTTCGACCAAAAGGTGGAAGAGCATTTGATTCAGCCTACCTTTATTACCATGTATCCGGTGGAAGTATCGCCCCTTACCAAGCGCTCTCCGGAAGATCCCCGGCTGACAGAGCGTTTTGAAGCCTTTATCTGCCACAGTGAGATGGGCAATGCCTACTCCGAACTGAACGATCCCATTGACCAACGGGAGCGGTTTATGAAGCAGGTAGAGCAGAGAGAGCGGGGCGACGATGAAACAGAAATGCTGGATGAAGATTTCCTGAACGCTATGGAATACGGTATGCCTCCCACGGGCGGTATGGGTATCGGTATTGACCGGTGTGTTATGCTTCTGACCGGCGCAGATACCATTCGGGAAGTCATCCTGTTCCCCACAATGAAACCTTTGGACTAAGTAAATCTCCATAAATTGCAATAACCCTCCAAATTAGTCGATTTGGAGGGTTATTTTCGCCTGTCTTCAAATTTCTTTCCATTCTTGAGGAGAATGATACTTAAATAAGAAATTAAATGTGGTATTTTCAATTTCCATCTTATCTTTTGTGTTAAATGATTATCACCGGCGTATAATGATTTGAGATGAAAATGCGGAAGGAGAAAAGATAGGATAGGCGGTGTCTCTTTCTGTAAAAAAATAGAAAAAATGATTGCGTTTTGCGACTCGATGTGATATAGTAAGGAAAATTTATTTTCCGGCGTTATCCGCAGGAAAATGAATGTTCGGAAGTTTCCCTCCGTGGCCTATTTTTGCGCAGTTACGCGAGATATGCGGCGTGGTTACTCCTGATAAAATCTATGAAACGGAGTGGGATAAAAATGAATGCATACGTAGAAAGAGTTATTGATTATGTGAAGCAGAAACATGGCAATGAGCCGGAGTTTGTGCAGACCGTGGAAGAAGTCTTCTCCTCCATTGCGCCTATGATTGATAAGCATCCGGAATACGAAAAGGCAGACTTGCTGACACGCATGGTGGAACCGGAGCGAATGTTTACCTTCCGGGTTGTTTGGACAGACGATGCCGGTCAAACGCATACCAATATTGGTTATCGATGCCAGTTTAACGGCGCCATCGGCCCTTATAAGGGCGGCTTGCGGTTCCAACCCAATGTAAACCCCAGCATTATGAAGTTTGTGGGCTTTGAGCAGACATTTAAGAACAGCCTTACCGGTTTGCCTATGGGTGGCGCAAAGGGCGGTTCCGACTTTGATCCTGCGGGAAAATCCGACGCAGAGATTATGCGTTTCTGCCAGAGTTTTATGACCGCGCTTTACCGGTATATCGGGCCGGACGTTGACGTGCCTGCCGGCGATATGGGTGTAGGCGGCCGGGAAATCGGCTATCTTTACGGCCAGTACCGTCGCTTGAAAGGCGTATGGGAAAACGGCGTTCTCACCGGTAAGGGATTTAGTTACGGCGGTTCTCTCATTCGTCCGGAAGCCACCGGCTACGGCGCAGTTTACTATCTGCAGGAAGTGCTTAAGCACGAAAATGATACCATTGAAGGTAAGACAATTGCAATTTCCGGTTACGGTAACGTAGGCTGGGGCATTATGAAAAAAGCCGCAGAAGTTGGCGCAAAGGTTACATATTTTGCAGGTCCTGACGGCTATATTCACGATCCCGACGGCGTTACTGGAGAAAAACTGGACTTCATTTTGGAAATGCGTGCGAAAGATCCGATGCACTGCAAGCCCTATGCGGATAAGTACGGTGTGGAATTTGTTCCCGGTGAGAAGTGCTGGGGCGTAAAAGACGTAGACGTTTATATGCCTGCCGCTACCCAGAACGACGTAAAAATGGAGTCTGCAGAAAAAATTGCCGCTTCCGGTGTAAAGTACTACATCGAAGTTGCCAATATGCCCACTACCAATGATGCGCTGGATTATCTGCGGAAACAGCCCCATATGATTGTTGCGCCCTCCAAGGCAGTAAACGCCGGCGGCGTGGCAGTATCCGGTCTGGAAATGAGTCAGAACTCCGAGCGTTTGGTATGGACTGCAGAAGAAGTTGACGAGAAGTTGAAGGGTATTATGAAGGTTATCCACGCTATGTCTGTGGAAGCCGCGGAAGAATACGGCCTTGGCTACGATTTGGTTGCCGGTGCAAACCTTGCCGGTTTCAAGAAAGTTGCCACCGCTATGATGGAACAAGGAACATTCTAAAACACCAAGACACCGCATTGGTTGCTACCGATGCGGTGTCTTTGCCTATATGATTAGGTAATAAATACAGATAAGAAGCGGGTATACTAAAAGTGAAAAGGAGGTAATATTATGAGATTACAAAACAAAATAGCAGTAATTACCGGTGGCAGTCGTGGCATTGGGTTTGCCACTGCAGAAAAATTTCTGCAGGAGGGAGCGACGGTGGTCGTAACCGCCAGTTCTTCTGCCAATGCCCAAAAAGCGAAAGAAAAACTAATGGAGAAATATCCCGGCAAAGGGGTTATGGGCATTAGTCCTGACTTGGCGGATTTGCAACAGGTGCGCAGCGCCTTTGCTCAGGTCATTGACCGGTATGGGAGAATTGATATCCTTGTAAACAATGCCGGAATTTCGGAAAGTACACCCCTTGATGGCTATACTGAGGACTTGTTTGACCGGGTCATGGACTTAAATGTAAAGGGCGTGTTTAATGCCACACAGGTGGCAGCAGAATATATGGCTGGGCAGGGTGGAGGCGTAATTCTAAATACATCTTCTATGGTAAGTATTTACGGTCAGCCCAGTGGCGTAGCCTACCCCACATCAAAATTTGCCGTAAACGGAATGACGGTTTCGTTGGCAAGGGAATTGGGGCCGAAAGGCATCCGAGTCAATGCCGTCGCGCCGGGAATTACGGAAACCGATATGATGAAAGCCGTGCCCAAAGATATAATTGAGCCGATGATTAAGCAGATTCCCTTAAGGCGTTTGGGACAGCCGGAGGATATTGCCAATGCGTTTTTGTTTTTGGCATCAGAGGAAGCATCCTATATCACCGGTGTTGTGCTTAGCGTAGACGGTATGATGCGTTCATAAACAGAATGGTGATAAAAACGTCTGTACGGAGAATACCCGTACAGACGCTTTGTTTTTAAGTTGCAAAAAGGGTTCATTCGTGATATGCTGAATAGGCGGCAGATACAAGCCGTATCTATGAAAAGGCGGGTGCTTTTATGAATTACCGGAAAGACAAGTACGGAAATGATATTTCCGTGTTGGGGTTCGGTTGTATGCGGTTTCGCCGCAAAGGCGGAAATATCGATATTGCGGAAGCAGAACGGGAAATTTTGGCGGCGGTTGACGGCGGGGTAAATTATTTCGATACCGCATATATTTATCCCGGAAGTGAAGCGGCACTGGGAGAAATATTTCAGCGCAACGGTCTGCGGGAGAAAGTGTATATTGCCACAAAATTGCCCCATTATCTGATTAAATCCCGGGAGGGCATGGAAAAACTTTTCCGCGAGCATCTGAAACGGCTGAAAACCGATTATATTGATTACTACTTAATGCATATGCTCACCGATGTGAAGACTTGGGAGAAACTGAAAAGCATCGGTATTTTGGAATTTTTGGAAGAAAAGAAACAGACCGGCGCGATTCGGCAAATCGGGTTTTCTTACCACGGCAATACAGAAAATTTCTGTCGGTTGGTAGATGCTTATGATTGGGATTTCTGCCAAATCCAGTATAACTATATGGACGAACATACCCAGGCTGGTCGCAAGGGATTAGAATATGCAAATCAAAAGGGACTTCCGGTGATCATTATGGAGCCGTTGCGCGGGGGAAAACTGGTAAACGCCCTGCCCCAGTCTGCAATTTCTCTGTTTGAAAATTATCCGGTTTCCCATACGCCGGCGCAGTGGGCGCTGCGGTGGCTTTATGACCAGAAAGAAGTGACTTGCGTATTGTCCGGAATGAACTCCATGGAAATGCTGCAGGACAATATAAACACCGCTTCCACATCCCAGGTAGGGGAAATGGGAGCAGGGGAGCAGGAGATGCTTAAGCAGGTGGTTAAGGCTATCAATGAAAAAATGAAAGTCGGCTGCACCGGTTGCGGTTATTGTATGCCCTGCTCGAAAGGGGTGGACATTCCCGGAGCATTTGCCGCCTATAACCGGCGGTACTCCGAAGGGAAATTTGCCGGTTTGCGGGAACACTTTATGTGTAGCGCCGCCCGGCAGGATTCCACTGCCGCTTATAACTGTATCGGTTGTGGCAAGTGCGAAACCCACTGCCCCCAACATATTCCCATTCGCCAAAAACTCAAAGACGCGTCCAAGGAACTGGAAGGGCCGGTTTACCGACTTGCAAGAAAAGTTGTGGAAGTGCTGAAGTTATATTAACTGCGTGGAGGATTTAAATGGACGATTTTGAAATTCAAAAGGGGAATTGGGATGAAAACGATGATTTCCTTCCTAATGATACCGTTACAGAAGAAGATTTTGTGACCATCGAAACAGAAGAAACGGAGAAACCTTTGGAAATGCCCGACTCTCCCTTTGCGGATTCTCCTTATGTCACGGCTTTTGAGCGTGGTGCGGTGCCTATTCCCAAAAAGAAAAAGAAGCGCAGCGGCAAAACCGGACTGGCATTTGTTTTGGCAGTGCTTTTAATTGCGGGTTGCTGTGGCATTACAGCGTCCCTTGTGAATTTGCATTGGCAACGGGAAATGGATAATTTGTCTACCGCTATGCTCAATAAAATCAATTCTTTGCAGAATCAGATATTTAAGGGCAACGAAAACGGCACAGTAATCATAGACGGACAAAGTCCTGCCGGCGTTTACGCAAAAAACTATATGTCCGTTGTGGCAGTGACCGGAAAAATCAATATGGGCACTGCCGGCGTAGGCGTTTCCACCGGCTCTGGGTTTGTCATTTCCCAGGATGGGTATGTGGTAACCAATCACCATGTGGTGGAAGGCAGTGAAAAGGTTCAGGTTCAGACCGCAGACGGCAATACCTATACCGCAATGGTGGTAGGTTCCGATGTGACAAACGACGTGGCGCTGTTAAAAGTAGATGCAAAGGGTTTGATGCCCGTCACGTTGGGCAGTAGCGCAGACGTAGTGGTGGGACAGCAAGTTGTGGCCATCGGCAACGCGCTGGGCGAGTATTCTTCCACATTGACCGTGGGGTATATCAGCGCGAAAGACAGAGTGATTGCTACCGACGGCACAGCCATCAATATGTTGCAAACCGATGCGGCTATCAATGCCGGAAATTCCGGCGGACCGCTTTTGGATATGAACGGCAATGTGATCGGTATTATCACAGCCAAAATTTCCGGCACCAGTTCCAGCGGTGCATCCATTGAAGGAATCGGCTTTGCCATTCCCATTGACGATGTGGCAGGTATGATTCGGGACTTAAAAGATTATGGGTATGTCACTGGCGCGTATTTGGGCGTGATTG
>JAZOXE010000025.1:0-17490 GCA_045659525.1 Faecousia sp.
TTATCAAGTCGGTTATGCTGAACGGTGAGGACGTGACCGCAGAGCTTCACGGCGGCTATCTTGACCTTGCGCCCGTTTATGAGGATAAAGTGATTACCGTTATCACCGAGGATGAACCTGTGGCGCCGAAAGAAACCTACACTGTAAAAGGCAAGGTTACGCTGAACGGTCAGCCTTTGGCAGAGGCTCAGTTGGAACTGCGTTCTACCCTAAAGACCACCAAGACCGACAAGGAAGGCAACTTTGTCTTTACCGACGTAGAGGCGGGCGAACATTCACTGACGGCACTCAGCGACGGCAAGGTCATTGGTTATCTGTCCTTTGAACTGAAAAAGGACAACAAAGCCGATGTTGTATTGCTGGAAGACGGCACCTACACCGTGTCCGTTGACCAAAACGGCGCAGGCGTGGAGCTGCATCTGGTGCTGAACGAAGAAAAGGGCACCCTTGCCCCGACCGAGATCGGCACCATCGAAAAAGCAGATCCAAACTCACCCCAAACGGGAGATAACACAAACCTCTCTTGGTGGTGGCTCCTGCTGATTGTAAGCGCCACCTGCATAGTAGTTTTAGAAACCTACCGCAGAAAGAAAAAAATTGATTAACCACACAAATAGCAGCAAGCTTTCGCTTGCTGCTATTTGCATTTATGGACAAACGAGTGTTGGTCCTATATTGACACACTCGTGTCCGGCTCTCCTGTTGCGATACTCGGTGTCCTCGTCGGTGAAAAACACCTTCCTCGTTCACCGATCGCTGCCACTCGCGCCCCTCCCTTCCTCTGCCACCGGCAGCGGTCGGGTCGCTCCCCCATCATCCAAGACGGCAAACTGGTAGGCGCCGTCACCCACGTCCTCGTCAACGACCCAACTATGGGCTACGGCATCTTCATCGAAAATATGTTAGACGCAGCAGCATGAAGAAAGAGCAATATATACCGCATGGAAAGCCTTTCCTTATGAACAAAAGGACAGCGCTTGCTGTCCTTTTGTTCATAACTATGCTATCTTGCCTTAGAGCCGACAGCCAAGGTTGGATAGGTACTCCCTTGGCGCACAGCCAAACTCCTGCTTAAATACACGATAAAAGGTCCGCATAGATGCAAACCCGCTTTCAAGAGCGCAATAGGTATGGTTATTCTTCCCTTCCTGCATAAGAAGTAACGCATTTCTGAGACGAAGGATGTTTATGTATTGGTTCAAACCGATACCAAACCGATCCTTAAAATAGCGAGAAAGATAGCTTGCGCTGTAACCAAATATACGAGACAAGTCGTTCAGTGTAATTTCGTTTTGAAACTGTTGGTTTAAGAAGAACAAAAGTTTGCTTGAAAGCTCTGTATCCACAGAAAACTCCGTGTTTTCCAGAAAGATATTTTCCAAAACTATGCCCAGCACGACATACAAATACCCTCGTAGCTTCACTTCGTTTGTATTGTCTGATTTAATGGCGTCCACAAAAAACTTGATCTGTTTAACAGTTTTTTCGTCGCAGATAAAGGGATTTTGTATTTGCTTTTGCTGTACTGCAGACATAAATTCTCCGCAAATATCCGGTGGAATCACAAGTATGCTTGATTTGGAATTCCCAACCGAGCGAAACAAATGGGCATCATAACTCAATGCCACTGCCATTTGCCCTTGATTGAGCCGCCTTTGCTGCTGATTCACGAAAGCGTCGATTTGTCCCTCATCCACAAAATACAACTCAATTTGCGAGTGAAAATTGAAATGACATTGTCCGTCTATATTATCGTTGGTAATCTCCTTAAACAGTTCGCTGCTCCGTTCACGTTCTATATCAAAATGCGCACGCACGTGTATTCCTCCCTTAATGACAAAAAATGGCACATATATTTGTTTCTTTGGCTGGACAGTGCAATAATTATATACTATAATACCATAAAAAGAAAAAAAGAAAAGTATTTTATAAAATTGGAGGTATATCAAAATGCGTGAAAAAGTCATAGCCGAAATTTGCAAACAAAAAATCATTGCCATTATCCGTGGCGCTGACGAAGCGCAGGCGCTTGCTGCTGCCAAAGCGCTGTACGAAGGTGGAATCACCTTGGCGGAGGTCACTTTTAATCAAAAATCTCCGGAAACTTTTGCGCGCACGGCAAATTCCATTCGCGCCATTTGCCGTGAATTGGGCGACCAAATGCTGGTAGGCGCCGGTACAGTTACCGATCCTGCTCTCGTAAGACTTGCCGCCGATGCCGGTGCTACTTATATCATTTCTCCGGATACGGATGAAGCGGTGATCCGTGAAACCAAGCGGCTGGGGCTGGTATCTCTGCCCGGTGCCTATACCCCCACAGAGGCAAAGCGGGCGTATAACGCAGGGGCAGATTTTGTAAAACTGTTCCCCTGTGTGGGAGATGCGCCGGCATACATAAAAGCGCTCTGCGGACCGCTCAATCACATTCCGTTTTTGGCAGTAGGTGGCGTTAACGTAGACAATGCCGCAGATTTTTTGAAGGCTGGCGCGATGGGTGTTGGCGTAGGAAGTTGCCTGGTCAATAAAAAATGGCTGGACGCCGGCGAATACGGCAAAATCACGGAAGCGGCAAAGCGCCTGATCGCAAACATTTCTAAATAGGAAAGGAAATGCTTCCCATGAGTAAATTTATCACATTCGGCGAGATTATGTTCCGTTTAAACCCAGAGGGTTTCCTACGGCTGGTGCAGGCGGACAAATTCGAAGTGACCATTGCCGGCGGGGAGGCTAATGTTGCGGTTTCTCTGGCAAACTACGGTTTGGATGTTGCCTTTGTTTCCAAGGTTCCCTCCCATGAGATAGGTGACTGTGTGATTCGCGGCCTGCGAACCTACGGTATTAATACGAAGTATGTTTTGCGGGGCGGTAAGCGATTGGGCATCTATTATGTGGAAAAAGGCGCATCTCAGCGCGCGTCCAAGGTTATCTACGATCGGGAAGGCTCTGCCATTGCTATGGCAAGTCCGGAGGAATTTGATTGGGATGCCATTTTTGATGATGCTCAGTGGTTCCACTGGACAGGCATTACCCCTGCGCTGGGCGACAATATGGCGAAAGCCTGCCTGGACGCCTGCAAGAAGGCCAAGGAGAAAGGCATCACCGTCAGTTGCGATCTAAACTACCGCAAGAAACTGTGGAGCAAAGAAAAAGCGCGTGAAGTAATGTCGGAGTTGATGCCCTATGTAGATGTGTGCATTGCCAATGAGGAAGATGCCGCGGATGTTTTTGACATTCACGCCGAGCACACTGACATTGAAGGCGGAAAACTGGATTACGCGGCATATGAAAGCGTTGCACGTCAACTAAGCCAGCGTTTCGGCTGTAAGAAAGTGGCAATCACCCTTCGGGGCAGCATTAACGCCAGCGAAAACACTTGGGCAGGTTTGCTTTATGACGCTGCAACAGACAGCGCATCTCTTTCCAAAAACTATCTTATCAAGATTGTTGACCGTGTTGGTGGCGGCGACAGTTTTGGCGGCGGTTTGATTTATGCGCTGTCTCAAGGTTATAGCAATGATGACGCAATCAATTACGCTGTGGCGGCATCTTGCCTGAAGCATACCATTGAGCACGATTTCAACGAAGTGAAGGTCGACGAGGTGCTGGCGCTCATGAAAGGCAGTGGCTCCGGCCGTGTGCAGCGATAAAAGGGGAATATTATGAACGATTCAAAAGAAATTCCGTTTCCGGAAAGTATGAGTTGATCGTCTGCGGGGGTGGCGTCCAGTTTGAGGAGCCGCGGTGTAATCTTTCCTTCGATCCGGAGGTCTATAAACTGGTGGCAGAAGTCCGCAAGGAAGGTTCCATATTAGAATAATGATAGATTGGAGAATAAGGTATGAAAATTACAGCAGTCAATACTTATTTCGTCCGTCCCCGGTGGGGCTTTGTAGAGATCGTCACCGATGAGGGTTTGACCGGCTGGGGTGAGGCAGTTCTGGAAGGTCACGCAAAGGCAGTCCTGGCCTGCGTGCAGGAGTACAAGGATTATCTGATCGGCGTTGATCCGGCTGACATTGAGGGTATCTGGTCTACCATTTACAGAGCCGGCTTTTATCGTGGCGGCGGTGTTCTGATGAGTGCTCTGTCCGGTATTGATCAGGCTCTATGGGATATTAAGGGTAAGGTTTTTGGTGTACCCGCCTATCAACTAATGGGCGGCAAGTGCCGGGAGAAAATGAAGGTCTACTCCTGGATTGGCGGAGATCGTCCCAGCGATGTAGGTGCCGCAGCAAAGAAAAAGATGGATGAAGGGTTTCAGGCAATTAAAATGAATGCCACAGAGGAACTCCAGATGATCGATTCTTATGATAAGATTGATGCGGTTTTGGAACGGGTGGCTGCCATCCGAGAGGCATGTGGTAAGTATTTTGGTATCGCCATTGATTTCCACGGCAGAGTACATAAGCCTATGGCTAAGGTTTTGGCAAAAAAACTGGAAGAATTTGACCCTATGTTTATTGAAGAGCCCGTTCTGTGTGAAAACATGGAACTGTTTCCGGAGATTGCCAAGGCCTGCAACATTCCTATTGCTACCGGAGAGCGGTTATTCTCCCGGTACGATTTTAAGCGGCTTTTGCAAATCGGCGGTGTGGATATCATCCAGCCCGACCTGAGCCATGCCGGCGGCATCACCGAAGTAAAAAAGATTGCATCTATAGCAGAGGCCTATGATGTTGCCCTCGCGCCTCACTGTCCCCTTGGACCCATTGCGTTGGCGGCTTGTCTGAATGTGGATGCTACCAGTTATAATGCTGTAATTCAAGAGCAGAGCATCGGTATTCACTACAATGTGGGAAAAAGTGTGCTGGATTACGTGAAGAATAAGGAAGATTTTATCTTTACAGACGGCTTCGTAGCGCTTCCGCAAAAAGCCGGTCTTGGTGTGGAAGTAAACAAAGAACTGGTAATAGAAGAGAATAAAAATCCCCACAACTGGAAGAATCCCGTTTGGCATCATGCAGATGGCTCCGTGGCGGAGTGGTAGTTAAATGCCATAGTTTGCATCAAAGTGTTATACGGTAATTCCCTGTTTTATTTCATTAAGCCTCCGGGTGACCGGAGGCTTTGACTATTTGTGGAAAAACCGACGGTTCGGTATCATTCTGAATTTTTGGAAGTGAGAAAAACTTAAAAGCGACTGTTTTCGACATTTCATCTATGTCAACTTGGGGAACGTGGGTGCGTTACGTAACAACCAGCCTTTTACCTGAAAAAGGCATAAAACATGTAGAAAAATAAAATAATTATTTTCCCATACTTGACATCAGCGTGTCGGGCAACTCCGTCATCCAGGATGGTAAACTTATTGGCACCGTTACCCACGACCTTTATTTCCGGTATGTGTCGGGAACATAACTTGTCGAAAAATCATAGAATGGTGTGCCGGGAAACCGGACAATTTTAACCAGGAGGTACACTATGGCTATTTTTACCAACCAGGCAACGTTGACTGTTGGCGGCATTACGGTGGATTCCAACATTGCTTACGGTGAGGTATTGGATGTTCTTTCCGTAACCAAGACGGCCTTGGTGCCCACTTACAATCCCGGGGATGTGATCACCTATGTGGTGACCTTGCGCAATACCGGCACAACATCCGTTACCGGACTGACACTTACAGATGATTTGGGCGCATATACCCTAAACGGCGCTACCGTATATCCTCTGACCTATCAAGAAGGAACGGCCGCGTTGTTTGTAGGCGGCGTACCCCAGGGTGCACCGACCGTAAACCCCGGACCGCCTTTGACGGTCAGCGAAATCACTGTGCCGGCAGAAAACGACGTTGTGCTGGTATACCAGGCGCAGGTCAACGACGTGGCATCTCCTACCGCAGAAGGAACGGTAACCAATACGGTAACTGCCACAGGAGACGGTCTCACCGCACCGATTTCCGACAGTGAAACCATAACGGCTGCCGCCGAACCCGTTCTGACGGTAACCAAGAGCATCTGCCCGTCTCCGGTAGTGGATAACGACCGTGTTCGTTATACCCTCGTAATCTCCAACACTGGCAATACACCTGTGGTCGCGACGGACAATGCTGTCATTACCGACACCTTTGACCCCATCTTGACGGATTTGGTTGTCACCTTTAATGGCGCGGCATGGACACAGGGCGTGGAATACACTTACAACGCTACCACCGGAGAATTTGCTACGACACCCGGCAGTGTAACCGTGCCTGCCGCCACTTACACCCAGGACCCTGTGACCGGCGAATACACCACTACACCCGGTGCGGCAACACTTGTAATCGAAGGTACGATTTAACCTTGCGGGAGGCGGCTTGCCGCCCCTACATTTACAAACCGCTCGATGATGTCACCCACAATATAATGCGCATAAATACCTGCTTGTAAATTTAATTCAAAAATTGTACAATGAAATCAAACGCTAAATGCATTATACAAGGTTGATATGGTATTCCCTTGGCCGTAGCAATATAGTAAAGGAAAAGCGGGAGAATAGATTATGAGATCAAAAAAACAAAAGATAAAAATCTTTGCAGGGATTCTTGCAGGGCTTATTGTTTTGGGTGTTGGCGCAGTGTTTGGTGTGAATGCCTATGTGAAAAGTGTGGGGAAAGAAAAAATTCTCACTTCCCAGCAGGCCGCAGAACTTGCGGGCGTAGATTGCATTGTTGTGCTTGGCTGTCAGGTTAAGGATAACGGACAACCAAGCGATATGCTAAAAGACCGATTGACAAGGGGTATTGAACTATACGAATTGGGCGCCGCCCCGAAACTTATTATGAGTGGGGACCATGGTCGGAAAGAATATAATGAGGTTGGTACAATGAAACAGTATGCTGTGGATGCGGGGGTGCCTTCTGATGATGTGTTTATGGACCATGCAGGGTTTTCTACTTATGAGACGGTTTACCGCGCAAAAGAGATTTTTGGTGCGGATAAAGTGATTATTGTTACGCAGGAGTACCATCTATACCGCGCATTGTATATTGCCGAAAAATTGGGAGTAGCAGCCTACGGTGTTTCTTCTGACTATCATACATACTTCGGTCAGTTTATGCGGGAATGCCGTGAGATTTTGGCAAGATGTAAGGATTTTGTAACAACCATAATAAAACTGGAACCGACCTATTTGGGAGAAACAATTCCGGTAAGCGGAAATGGTGATATAACGTAACAAAGAAAACACGACTTATACAACAAGCGATAGTGATTTTTCCCACTATATTGATTCCAAAAAGAAGAGATAATGTTTGAAAATTCAAATAGTGTAAAAACCCACACCAAGAATGGTGTGGGTTTTAAAATTTAGTTTAGCGATTCGGCATTTGCGCGGCTTACAGAACAAGAGAAGGCGGCGCATATACGCGAGCGGCCATTTCAGCGTCCAACATATACAAACTTTTGGGATCGTTGCCGTAAAGTTCGAATTTTTTTACAAGTCCATCAGCGGTTTTTTCTTCTTCGCCCTGCTCTTTAACGAACCAATCCAAAAATTGCATAGTCCGGAAATCCCGTACATCATAAGCGGCTTGATAGATGGTATGAATCAAATCGGTCACATAACATTCGTGATTGAAACCGGCTTTCAATACGGTCATACTATCTGTCAGCGCAATGTCCGGTTTCGCAATGGCTTCCAACTCTACTTTCTCACTGTTGTTTTGCAGGTACTGCAAAAACAGCATGGCGTGATCCCGCTCTTCCTGAGCCTGGATTAAATACCAGTTGCTAAAACCGTTCAATTCCTGCTCATCAAAATAATTGGAAAAATCCAGGTACAGATAGGCAGAATAAAATTCTTTGTTAATTTGCTGGTTGAGTAATTTTGAAACTTTGGGATCTAACATAATAATACCTCCTAAAAATAATAAAATTTATTGTGCTCAAAATAAGATTGTTCCATTCTAAGGCGTGGGTTTTAATAGCCTTTTTGAAAGTCGATTATATGATCAAGGGGGAGATTCCGGGCATGGCGTTTCAGGTTTTCTCCAAAGATCTCCAAAATGCGCCGCCGGGTTTGGCAGTTGTTACCCCAACTGATACCGCTGACGTGCGGGGTAACAATCACGTTTTCCATATTCCGCAGAGGGTGGTCAGCAGGTAGCGGCTCGGTATGAAAAACATCTAACACAGCGCCCCGGATTTTTCCTGCGTTCAGTACGTCTGTAAGGGCATTGGTATCCACAACAGCGCCTCGCCCGACGTTTACAAAAACACTGTCGGTTTTCATACGGTTTAACTGGGCTTTTCCCAGAAGACCGGAAGTTTCCTTTGTGCCCGGCAAGGCGCAGACAACGCAGTCGGCCAAAGTGAGTTCTTCCTCTAAATTGGAAACATCGCGGCAGACATCAAAGCCGGGTGCTTTTTTGGGGTGTTTGCACAGACCTACAGTATTTGCACCGAAAACTTTCATTTTTTTGGCGGTTTCACTGCCGATGTTTCCGGTTCCTAAAATTAAAACCCGTTTGTTTTCCAATGTTTCATCATTGGGCAGGGTGTACCACTTACCCTGTTGCATCTGTTTTTGATATGCCGGGAAGTTTTTGTACAGCGCCAAAACACCGCCTAAAATATATTCAGAAATGACAACGCCAAAAGCGCCAGAGGCGCTGGTTAAGGTGATATTTTGGGGAAAATCACTGCGCTGGGTATACTGATTTGCCCCGGCCCAGGAAAGTTGTACCCAATTAAGATTGGGAAGTTTCCGGATAAGGGGGATTTCCGGCTCTCCGAATACAACGTGGATTTCATCTTTGTAGGGGGAGGCGAGGAGGGCATCCTCGTTTTCCAAAAAGAAAAGGCGGTCTTCTACAGATAAAAAAGACTGCAAATAGGAAACTTCATCCGGTGCGCAGGGTTTCATAACTGCAATATTTCTCATAAGCCCACCAACCTTCTACAGCGTTTACAACTTCTTTCTACCAATATACTAAATTTAAAAAAGTATTGCAAGTGGTTATTGACAATTCCGATTGCTAATGTTAAAGTATAAACAGTTTTATATAAATTAATTTATATAAGGAGAGGTTGTATGCCAAAAGTACAAATTACAAAAGAACAGATATTGGAAAGCGCGCTGCAAATGGTGATTGCCCAGGGGTGTGATGCGGTGAATATAAAAAGCGTAGCCCAAAAGTTGGGGTGCTCAACCCAGCCGATTTCCTGGACTTTTGGCCATATGGAAAACTTTCGGAATGAACTTTGGGCATATGCGCTAAAATATGTAAATGAGAAAATGACAGCCTGGGGAGAAAATCCTATAGACGCCTATGGCAAGGTAGGCAGCGTATTTATAGATTTGGCATACGATGCGCCCAACCTGATTTTGTTTTTGCAGAGAGATGAAAAGAGATTAAAGGCCGCAGGTGGGTTCGGCGGAAGTTTTGATGAAGATGCCCGTAAGGTACGCCGGGATGAACTGGTAAAGCAGTATGGGTGTACGCAGGAACAGGCAGAGCGCTTTTTCCGGGATATCATGATTTATACCCAAGGCGTTGTGAGTATGATTATCATTGGCGGTCTGGAAGTAAAACGGGAAACGGCATATCAAATGCTGGTGGATATGAGCGCATCTTTGATCCGTTCTTTTTTATGCCGGGAATAACAGGAGGAAAATGAAATGGAAAACCGAATTGAAATAAGAAACCTCCACAAGGCATTTGGGGAGATTCACGCAGTAAACGATTTAACTTTTTTGGTAAAAAAAGGAGAATTGTTTGCCTTTTTGGGTGAAAACGGCGCCGGAAAATCCACCACCATTTCCATTATCTGCGAACAACTGCAAAAGGATAAAGGCGACGTGTTTATTTGCGGAGAAGATATCCAAAAATCTATGGATAACGCAAAGAGGAAATTAGGGGTAGTGTTTCAAACTTCTGTTTTGGACAGCGCCCTTACGGTAAAGGACAATTTAAAGAGCCGGGCGGCTCTTTACGGCATAACCGGGAATGGATTTGAAACGCGGCTGAAAGAACTGGCGCAACGTTTGAAATTTGAAAATCTACTGGGGCGCACAGTGGGAAAACTCTCCGGCGGACAGAGAAGAAGAATCGATATTGCCCGGGCGCTTTTGCATAAACCGGAAATCTTGCTGTTGGATGAACCGACCACAGGATTAGATCCCCAAACCCGGAAACTTTTGTGGGATGTAATTGCGGATTTGCGCAAAGAAGAAAGTCTGACAGTCTTTTTGACCACCCACTATATGGAAGAGGCGGCAGAGGCGGACTATGTGGTGATACTGGACAGCGGTAAAATTGTGGCTCAGGGCACACCGCTGCAACTGAAAAACACCTACACCGGAGATTTTATCACCCTTTACGGCGTGGAGGAATCCCAAGTGGCGGCCTTAAACAAACCATATACGTCCCAAAAAGACGGCTTCCGGGTAACGGTGGCAGACACCCGGGAGGCTACCCAACTGATTTTAGCCAATCCGGACATTTTCCGGGATTACGAAATCAAAAAAGGCAAGATGGATGACGTGTTCTTGAATGTAACCGGTAGAAGACCGGAGAAAGGGGAAGAAAAATGACCGGACTTTCTCATTTAATCCGCCGCAACAGCAAACTGTTTTTTAAGGATAAGGGTATGTTCTTCACATCCTTGATCACACCGATTATTTTGCTGGTGCTGTATATCTCCTTTTTAGGGCGGGTGTATCGGGATGCTTTTATGGCATCTTTTCCCGGAGGATTTCAGTTAGAGGAAACCCTGATTAACGGTATGGTTGGCGGACAACTTCTGTCTTCTTTGTTGTCCGTATCTTGTATAACCGTATCGTTTTGTTCCAATATGCTTATGGTGCAGGATAAAGTCAGCGGCGCAAGACGGGATTTGACAATGAGCCCGGTGAAATCTTCCACACTGGCACTGGGGTATTTCATTTCCAGTTGGTTTGTAACGGTGATTATCTGCTTCGTGGCAATGGTAGCCGGGTTGATATATTTGTATGTCAACGGATGGTATCTTAATTTTACCGATGTGCTTTTAATACTGGCAGATATTATGATTTCTGTCTTTTTCGGAACAGCGCTGTCTTCTCTTATTAACTGCAATCTTTCCACCAACGGCCAGGTATCGGCGGTGGGAACCATTGTCAGTTCCGGTTATGGGTTTATTTCCGGGGCGTATATGCCCATTTCCAATTTTTCAGAGGGACTGCAAAAAGTCATTTCCTTTTTGCCCGGCACTTATGCCACATCTCTTATGCGCAACCACTGCCTGCGGGGAGTTTTTGCAGAAGTGTCGGAGTTGGGCGTACCTGAAGCGGTGATAAAGGAAGTCCGCAATGCTGTGGACTGTAATTTGTATTTCTTCCAAAAGGAAGTAACCCAGCCTTATATGTATGCAATCATAATTGGCGCAACGACCTTGATAACATTAGGATATGTGGCGCTGTGCCGATTCCAAAAAGAAAAGTAAAAAAGCAGCGTGCGAAAAAACTTCGCACGCTGCTTTTTAGTTGATTTTTTCTACGGTCACTTTTGGTAAAAGGGATAAGACACTGTCAAGACTTGCCGGTTGTGTGCCACTGCACATTACGTTGGCGGCAGATGTGGCAATGGCAAGGCGGAGAATTTCCTCCCGGGGCATATTCCGGGAAAGACCGTAGGCCAGAGCGGCGACCATAGAATCGCCTGCGCCGACGGTGCTGGCAACGGCGACGGAAACGCCTTGGCTATAATAGATATCCTGCTGCATAAAGAATAGAGCGCCCTGTGCGCCAAGGGAGATAACTACATTGGAAACACCGTCATTTATCAGGGTTTTGCCCGCTTCAACCAGCATATCCAAGGAGGAGAAGGTTTTTCCCCAATGGCGCTCCAATTCTTGCCGGTTGGGTTTGATTAGATAGGGTTTTGCTTCCAAACCAAGGCGCAGGATTTCCCCCTCCGCATCTAAAAAAACACGGACACCTTTGTTTTGAAAAGATGCGCACCAATCCCGGTATAATTGCGCTGGAGTTTCCGGGGGCAGACTGCCGGACAAAATCACCGTATCTCCGGGTGCCAAACGCTCACGCAGAGTTTCTTGCAGTGCGTTGAGAACCTGCATACTTACCGGCGTTCCTGGTTCGTTAATATCGGTATTGGTGTGGCGGATATTGTCCACAATTTTTAAGTTTGTCCGAGTGTTACCGGGGACAAATTGGAAAATACCCGTAAGACCCATATCCTTCAGTGCGCCGGAGATTTCCTCTCCCGTATGCCCGGCCAAAACCGCAACCGGAACACTGTTACCGCCCAAGGCCTGGATTACCTTTGAAACGTTAATGCCTTTCCCACCGGGGTCCGACCGCAACTGAGAAATCCGGTTTACGTTGTCCAAGGTGAAATCCGGAATTACCGCGGTTTTATCCAGCGCAGGGTTTAAGGTAACGGTATATATCATAAAATCACTTCCATAGCGCGTATTCTCTTCATAAATATACAGGAAATAATGAGAAAAGGCAAGTAACTATCTTTACTTTTCGGTGAAATTCGGGCATAATATACGTAGGGTAGAGCGACAAATCCGAACCCGCCTTAAAGCGGTGGATTTCGGCACTTTTCGCTCTATTGTGTCTTGCAAGACACAAAGCATTCCTTCGTCCCAATAGAACGAAAATCATCCAAAATCTCCTCGCTTTAAGGTCGAAGATTTTACAAAGAGAAGGTTTTTGTTCTATCAAGGCACAAAACGCAGCAAATACTTTGTGTATTTGCGAGTATTTTAACGAAGATAGAGCAATAATTCATCCTTTGTAAAACGAGTTCGGATTTGTTGCTCTACCATAGGAGGAAGAAACTATGGAAATTGTACTGTTAACGGCTTTAGGCGTCGGCGGCGCAACCCTGATTGGCACGCTGATTGGATTCGGATTTAAGAATATTTCTCATAAATTCAGTGACATTATATTGGGCTTTGCCGCAGGAGTCATGTTGGCAGCGGCAGTTATGGGGCTGATTATTCCCTCTTTGGAGCGAGGCGGAGATTTTGCTGTACTTACCACAGTTGCAGGGGTGTTTTTAGGGGCAATTTGCTTGAACCTCATTGACCGGCTTGTTCCCCATTTGCACAATTTAGGCGGTAAGGAAACGGAAAGCCATCCAAAGCCTGGGACGGCAGTGAATAAAGTGATTCTTTTTGTTTTGGCAATCGCTATTCACAACCTGCCGGAAGGGATTGCCGCCGGTGTGGGATTTGGCACCGGAGATGTGGGTGAAGCGCTGACCATCGCCGGTGGTATTGCTCTGCAAAATATTCCGGAAGGTATGGTTATTATCGCCCCAATGCTCGCTGCGGGAATCAGCAAGAAAAAAACCTTTTTGGTAGCGGCAGGCACAGGCCTTGTGGAAGTGATCGGCACGCTAATCGGTTATTTTGCGGTGTCGGTTTCCGCTGCGGTCTTGCCTTTGGCGCTGGCATTTGCCGGCGGCACAATGCTTTATGTCATCAGTGATGAAATGATACCGGAAACCCACGCCCACGGCGCCCAGAGAGGGGCAACCTACGCGTTGCTTGTGGGATTTTGCCTGATGCTTGCCGTGGATTTCTATTTGGGATAAAGTTAAGGTTTTGTAAAATGTTTCCTGACGCTGTTGCAAACGAAAAACGGCATTGCTATAATGACTGAAATGTTGAAAAGGAGATGGGCGCTATGATTATGCGGTTGACCCGCTGTATTCGCAAATTTAAATGGGCCGCCTTGTTAAGCCCGATTTGTATGATTGGGGAAGTGGCTATGGAAGTCCAGATCCCCGCAGTACTTTCAAAGATTGTGGATTACGGCGTAGAACTGAAAAATATGCAGGCGGTGCTCAGTTATGGGGCGCTGCTGGTTTTGTATGCCCTTTGTTCTTTGGCGTTCGGCGTGGCATCAGCGGTTTTTGCCTCCTATGCCGGCACCGGTTTTGGCAAGAATCTCCGGGAGGATATGTACTACAAGGTGCAGACCTATGACTTTCACAACATCGATAAATTCTCCACATCTTCCATTGTTACGCGGCTGACAACCGATGTGGCAACCTTGCAAATGAGTTTCCAAATGTGCATCCGTATGGCCATACGGTGTCCTATGATGCTGATTTTGGCAACCACAAAAGCCTATGCCATCAGCCCCCGGCTGTGTATTGTCTATGGCGTTGTGTTGCCCCTTTTGGCAGTGGCGTTGTTTGTGCTTATTCGCCTTGTAAGGGCGATTTTTGAGCGGGTGTTCAAAACCTATGACAACTTAAATAACGTGGTGCAGGAAAATCTCCACGGCATCCGTGTGGTAAAATCCTTTGTTCGGGAAGAGGAAGAGAATCGGAAATTCACATCCATTTCCGAAACCGTATTTAAGGATTTTTCAAAGGCAGAGCGGATTATGGCTTTCAACAATCCTTTTATGCAGTTGGCAGTGTATACTTGCTTAATTGTCATTTCCTATGTAGGCGCGAAGATGGTGGTTGCGTCGGGCAACAATCCGGACCTTGGACTGACCACCGGACAGTTAAGTTCCATGTTTACCTATAACGGCCAAATTCTCAGCAGTCTTATGATGCTGTCTATGGTGTTTGTAATGCTCACTATGTCCCGGGCACCGCTGCGCCGCACACACGAAATTTTGACGGAAGTTCCGGATTTAGATAACCCGGAGCACCCGATATCAGAGGTAAAAGACGGGAGTGTGACCTTTTCCGATGTGTCTTTTGCTTATGCTAAAAATGCGGACAGAAATGCACTCAATCAGATCAATCTGAAAATTGATTCCGGTATGACAGTTGGCATATTGGGCGGTACCGGTTCGGGAAAATCCTCTTTGGTGCAATTAATACCCCGGCTTTACGACATTAACCAGGGCAGTGTTAAAGTCGGTGGTGTGGATGTGCGGAAATACGACATACACGTTCTGCGTAATGCGGTGGCTATGGTGCTGCAGAAAAACGTGCTCTTTTCCGGTACAATCCGGGAAAATCTGCGCTGGGGCAATCCTGAGGCTACCCAAGAGGGGATGGGACAGGCTTGCCGGCAAGCCTGCGGCCATGATTTCATTATGCGTTTTCCCGACGGTTACGACACCTATATTGAGCAGGGGGGTACCAATGTATCCGGCGGGCAGAGACAAAGACTGTGTATTGCCAGAGCCCTGCTGAAAAAACCGAAAATTCTGATATTGGATGACTCTACCTCTGCGGTGGATACCCAGACGGATGCCTCTATCCGCAGTGTTTTCAACCGGGAACTTTCCGGTATTACAAAACTGATTATTGCCCAGCGGGTAGCATCAGTGCAGGAAGCGGATTTGATTTTGGTGATGGATGGGGGAGAAATCGTCGCCCAAGGTACCCATACGCAACTGCTGGAAACTTCTCCCATTTATCAGGAAGTATACGCATCTCAAGTGAAAGGAGGCGAGGAATCATGCCTCCGGTAAAAATGCGCGGTGACGGCAGAAAAGCCAAAAATCCGAAAAAGACACTGGGTCGTCTGCTAACCTATATGGCAAAGTACAAACTCACGCTGATTGTTGTGGTGGTATGTATTTTGCTCACCTCTTTGGCTCAGACCATGAGTTCCAAATCTTTGGGTACGCTGATTGACAGTTATATTCGTCCCCTTCTCAGTCAAAGTGCGCCGGATTACGGTCCGCTGATTCGGTATCTGGCGGTAATGGCGGGGATTTACCTTGTGGGAATGTTGTCGTCGTTCCTTTACAACTATTTAATGGTGGGCGTTACCCAGGGTACGCAAAAGACCATTCGTAACGATATGTTCACCCATATGCAAAAACTTCCCATCCGGTATTTCGATACCCACCCCGCCGGGGATGTTATGAGCCGCTACACCAATGACATCGATACTCTGCGGCAAATGATTTCCCAGTCCATCCCCCAAGGGATTTCTTCGGTTTCCACCCTGTTGGTGGTGTTTGTCACTATGGTCATTACTTCTCCCATTCTCACCGGAGTGATGCTTTTGACGGTTTTGGGCGTTGTGTTTGTGACAAAATTCGTGGCGGGCCATTCCGCAAAATACTTTATTGCCCAGCAGCAAAAATTAGGCGCGTTAAACGGTTACGTGGAAGAAATGGTCCAGGGGCAGAGAGTGGTAAAAGTATTTTGCCGGGAGCAAATCAATATAGAGGAATTTGACCGCCGTAACGAAGAACTGCGGAAAAATTCCTTTAAGGCCGGCGCTTTTTCCAATTTGATGGGGCCGGTGAATAACAATTTGGGATATATCCAGTATGCGATTTTAGCCATTGTGGGCGGTGTGATTGCCATTGAATCCGGTGAAACACTGCTGACACTGGGTAATTTGGTAACGTTTTTGCTCTTGAGCCGTACTTTTAATCAGCCTATCAGCCACATTTCCAACCAGATTAACGCCATCGTAATGGCCCTTGCAGGTGCGGAGCGGATTTTCGAACTGCTGGACGAAGAAACGGAAACGGATGACGGTTATGTCACATTGGTAAATTGCCGGATTTCTGAGACCGGTGAGATTACGCAGTGTGACACCCATACCGGACAATGGGCATGGAAACACCCCCATGGCGACGGTTCTTTGACCTATACACCTCTTACCGGTGACATTACGATGTATAATGTGGACTTTGGCTATACGCCGGAGAAAACCGTATTGCACGATGTGAGCCTTTACGCCAACCCCGGGCAGAAACTTGCCTTTGTGGGAGCGACCGGCGCAGGAAAAACGACTATTACCAACCTTATCAACCGTTTTTATGATATTGCCGATGGGAAAATCCGTTATGACGGCATTAACATTAATAAAATCAAAAAAGCGGATCTGCGCCGTTCTTTGGGAATCGTTTTGCAGGATACCAACCTCTTTACCGGTACGGTTATGGACAATATCCGCTATGGCAATTTGCAGGCCTCCGATGAAGACTGTATTCAGGCGGCAAAAACGGCCAATGCCCACAATTTTATCACCCGCCTTCCCCAAGGTTACCAGACAATGCTTACCGGCAACGGCGCTCAACTGTCTCAGGGACAGCGGCAACTCATTGCCATAGCCCGGGCAGCGGTAGCAGATCCTCCGGTCATGATACTGGATGAAGCCACTTCTTCCATTGATACCCGGACAGAGGCACTGGTGCAAAAGGGAATGGATGCGCTGATGCAAGGAAGGACGACCTTTGTAATTGCCCATCGGCTTTCCACGGTTATGAATTCTGACTGTATTATGGTTTTGGACCAGGGCAGAATTATTGAAAGGGGTACTCATGAGGACTTGATCCGGGAAAAAGGCGTGTACTATCAGTTGTATACCGGCGCATTTGAATTAGAATAACGTTCAGAGTGCATGGACGACGGAAACCGTCAAAACAGGTTAATACAATTAGATAATTGCTGTTTTTGATGTTCCGTAAAAACTTGAAGGGCATCAGCCTTTTAAGCCGATTTTTGATTATGTTTTGACTTACTGCGCAAACCGAAGGACTAACGTACTGATGTACGTCTACGCCTTCGGTTTGCTTGTCTTTCCACCGCCCCTGCCCTCTGTCGGCAAGCATGGACGA
>JAZOXE010000026.1:0-14489 GCA_045659525.1 Faecousia sp.
AGCATTGCTTGCTATGGCAACGGCGGTTGTGAAGGTCATTGGCGCGCTTTATAAGATTCCGCTGAAAATGATCATCGGCGACCAAGGATTCGGTTATTTTAATACGGCGTATGAAATTTACTCCGTTCTTTTAATGATTTCTACCGCAGGTCTGCCCATCGCTATGAGCCGTATGATTAGTCAGGCCAGTTCTTTAGACCGGTATCAGCAGGTAAAAAAGGTCTATAAAACTGCCCGGGCAATCTTTTTGGGATTGGGAATTATCAGTAGCGCGCTGATGTTTCTGTTTTGCCGGGAATTGGCGCAATTTCAGCGTCAACCGGATGCAACAACCGCGATTTTGTGCTTAAGCCCCTGCGCTTTGCTGATGGGAATGATTTCCACCTTCCGTGGATTCTTCCAAGGGCAGGGGAATATGCGCCCCACATCTGTCAGTCAGGTGTTGGAGGCGGTCTGCAAATTGGTGGTGGGGCTTGCCCTTGCCTATGTGCTTATGAAGTACACCAACTCTGTGGCCCTTGCCGCCGGCGGCGCTATTTTAGGCGTGACCACCAGTTGCTTGGTATCGGTGGTATATCTTTTCGGAAAATTCCGCCCGGCATACCGGACACTGCCCCAAACCCAAGAGGAAACGGACAGTTATAAGCGGGCGGCGAAAGGCTTGCTTTCCATTGCGGTTCCCATTACCGTAGGTTCTGCGGGATTGCAACTTTTGACAGTGCTGGAAACCAATTTGTATATGGGGCAACTGCTGACAGCCAACGGTTTAAGTCAGGATACTGCAGATACAATGAAGGGTATCTATAATATGGCGCAAACCATATTCAATATGCCCTGCGCGTTTATGATCCCTATTACCACCAGTATTTTGCCGGCGATTACCGCCAATTTGACACTGCAAAATCATCAGGCGGTGAAATCCACAGAAGAATCTGCCGCCCGGATTACCGGGATTATCGCGTTGCCTTGCAGCGTGGGACTGTGCCTGCTTGCCCGGCCGGTAATGTCTTTGCTGGGGGATTACAGCGGTGAAAAACTGGAACTGGCCACAACCCTTATGACGATTTTAAGCATAGGTATATTTTTGTACGCAATGGTACAATATACCAATGTTGTACTTCAGTCCCACGGCCGCGCAGGAATTCCCGTTGCCAATATGCTGATTGCCGGTGTTGTAAAATTGGTGGTCGTGTATGTTCTGGTGGGCAATCCCAACATCGGTATTGCCGGCGCACCCATTGGCGCAGGATTGTGCTATTTGAGCATTGCCGTTATGAATCTGATTGCCATTGGCAAAATTGTGCCCCAAAAACCGAAACTGCTGAAAAACATTTTACGCCCGGTGCCGGCGGTGGCAGTCATGGGGTTGGGCGTGTGGCTTAGTTACACGGCGCTGATAAAAATATTAGGCGCAGATGCCAGCCGATTGCTGCTGTGTGGAATCCCCATTGCACTTGGCGTGGCGCTTTACGGCGTATGTATTGTGCTGTTTAAGGCAATTACCCGGGAAGATTGCCTGCTTTTACCCAAAGGAGAGAAAATTGCTAACATTTTACACCTATAAAAATCGGATTTTTTAGGGAAAACCCTTGCAATATGCCAATAAATATGTTATGATGAAATCCCAAACTTTGGAAAAGAGGTAAATGATTATGAACAAGACAGAACTCGTTGCTGCCGTTGCAGCAAAAACCGGCTTAACCAAGAAAGACGCAGAACGTGTGGTTAACGCTACTGTTGAAGCCATCACCGACAGCCTGGTCAAGGGTGACAAGGTTCAGGTTTCCGGCTTTGGCATTTTCGAAGTTAAGACTCGCGATGCCCGCGTAGGCCGTAACCCCCGCACCAAAGAGACCATCCAGATTCCTGCAACCCGCCTGCCCGCTTTCAAGGCAAGCAAGACTCTGAAGGACGCTGTTGCGAAATAAGAGTTTATGCGACTGGACAAGTATTTGAAGGTATCCCGACTGATTAAACGCAGAACGGTAGCCAACGAAGCCTGCGACAATGGCCGTATCTATGTAAACGGCCGGGTGGTGAAGGCAAGTTACGAAGTAAAACCCGGTGACAAGATTGAAATTGCTCTGGGCGCCCGCACCGTTGCCGTAGAAGTAGTCCAGGTAGCCGACAATGTCCGAAAAGACGATGCGGTTACAATGTATAAGGAAATCTAAAAAAAGCGCACAACGAAAATTTCGTTGTGCGCTTTTTAATATCCGGTTGTCAAGAAGTCAGGAAAGATGTATAATAAAGAAAGCAATGGAGAGGAGGGGGAATATGGCACTGCGCACCTGTGACGAATATAGCATTAACGAGGAGAGAACCACACTGCCTTGGCTTTTGTTTTCACTGAAAAGTGATATTATGGACTGCAAAATTGCCCGGTGCCGGTTTGTCTGCTCTCAAAAGGAAAATTTGGAGCGCAAAGCGCATAAACACGTTGTGTATGAAATGCACTATATTCTAAACGGTGAACTGCGCTATGACTTTCCCGGTATTGGGACGCATCGCGCGCAAAAGGGGCAGTTCACCCTGATTCCTCAAGGCCGTATCCACGCTACAGAAGACGGCGTTCCGGGGGAGACGGCCTATTTGGTGATTGCCTTTGCGGTGTCAACGGAAAACAGCGCAGTCAGCGAGGTGTTTTCTCCGGACAACGAGCCCCTTGTACTGAACACTACCCAAGAGATACAAAATCTGATTGCGGCGTTGCAGGTGAAATTCCAAGGGGAGAATTTTTATGAAAGCCACGCCACAAAACTGATAATTCACAGCATCCTGCTGGAAGCGGTAGATGTAATGGCAAAGGAAATGGGGCTGGATTTCTACCCGGACAAAGCCGTTGCAGGCAAGGAACATCGGGTAAATCAGGTGGTTCGGATTGTAAACAATAACATTTACAATCAGAAACTCCGGGGGCAAGACGTGGCGAAGCAACTTAATATTACGGTTCGCCAACTAAACCGAATCTGCAATGCCTATTTAGGTGTTTCCATTAACGGCTATATTACCCAGTGCCGGATTAGGGGAATGCAGACGCTGTTACGGGATTCTGAGCATACGTTGGCGGTGATTGCGGAAATCTTCGGGTTTTCCGATGTATACGCCTTTATCAAGCATTTTACCCATTTTGCTGGGGTTACGCCGGGAAAATATCGAAAACTGGCCAAAGAGAATCCCCACCCCAAAAATTAAAGGATATGCCTACACCGCCCAAGGTGTAGGCATATTTTATGTCCGAAACGGACATTTAATTTTCTGCTTTATAAATTGCGAAGCAGAGGAAAATGTTCTATAATATTCTTAAAGATTCTCATTTTAGGAGGAAGGGTAATATGGGCAGAAAAAAACTGATTGTAATTTCCATGGATGCCTTGGTGTTTGAGGACCTTGCATATCTTCGCCAAAAACCCACATTTGCGTGGCTTTTGGATAACGGTTCTATGGTTCAGCGAATGAAACCGGTGTACCCCTCTCTCACATATCCCTGCCACACCGCTATGGCCACCGGGTGTTTCCCGGACAAGCACGGCATTGTCAACAATCAGTTTGACATAGTAGGGCAGGAGAATCCCAACTGGATTTTTGACCATAAATATGTAAAATGCCCGGACATTTTCGATGCTTTGTCCAGTGGCGGATTTACAACCGCATCGGTGGGCTGGCCGGTAACCGGCAACCATCCCAATATCCATTATCTCATTGATGAGTGTTGGCCGGAGTTTTCTACGGAAAATATGGAAGACTACTGCAACAGTTACCGGCAGATGGGCAGTTCCGAGGAAATTGTGACGGAGATTCTTGCACCGATGATACATCTGCGCGCCGGCAGAAAGCACCCGGAAGTTTCCTATTTTAACACCCGGGGCGCTTGCGAACTCATACGCCGATATAAGCCGGATTTCCTGACGTTGCACGTAGGCAATATCGACAGTTACCGCCACAAAACCGGTGTCTTTTCCCAGAAGGTGATTCAGGCGCTGGATGACAGCGAATCCATTTTGCGCTGGGTAGTGGAGAGCACAAAGGATGCGGGCATTTTTGAAGAAGTGAACTTCGTAGTCACTGCGGACCACGGTCATTTGAATACAACCCGAACCGTACATATTAACACATTGTTCCGGGAAAACGGTTTGGTGACTGTGGATACCCGGGGCGAAGTTACGGATTGCAAAGCCTGGTGTTTTGCAACCGGAATGAGCGCCCAAGTAAAAGTCTATGATGCGGTTGCCTACGAACAAGTCAGCGAACTTCTATATAGGGCGATGGAGACCGGGCTGTGGGGAATATCCAAAGTCTATACACGCAAGCAGGCAGAGGAAGAGGAACGGTTAAGCGGAGATTTCGATTTCTGGCTGGAAACCGACGGCGCTACCTCTTTTGGCAATCGATGGATGGGAGAAAACTGTGTACCTAACGGCAATTTAGGAGACGCCTGCCTGCAAGGCAATCACGGCTACCACCCGGACAAAGCGCCCCGGCCACCGTTTATAGCCTGCGGACCGGACATCAAGCAGGGCGTGGTAATTTCCGATGCCCACATAGTAGACGGCGCCCCTACCTACGCGAAGTTGATGGGCGTAGAACTTCCCGGCGCAGACGGTCGGGCATTGGAAGAACTGATAAAGGAAGTGTAAAGAATGAGAGCGATTGATAAATTAGAACCTTTTCAGCGCGCCATATCCAAAGCGCATTTGGCGGCGGCAGGTATCAGCATTGATGCGTTGGAGCACAAACCTCTGATTGCCATTGCCAACAGTTGGAACGAGGTGTGCCCCGGACATGAGCCTTTGCGCAAACTTGCCGAGGAAGTGAAAAAAGGTGTTTTAGAAGCCGGCGGCGAACCCATTGAGTTTAATACTATCGGTATGTGCGACGGCATTTCCCAAGGACATTCCGGAATGAAATATACCCTTCCCCACAGAGAACTGATTACCGACTCCATTGAGGCGATGATACAAGGCGAGGGGATTTTCGACGGTATTGTTTTTATGGCTTCCTGCGATAAAATTATTCCCGCTATGCTCAATGCGGCGGCAAGAATTAATCTGCCGTCAGTTATCGTTACGGCAGGCCCCTGCTATGCAGAAATCAAACCCAGTCAATCCAAGGACCTGCGTCAGCGGTTTTTGCGGGGAGAGATTACGGAACGGGAACTGATTGAGGGTACATTAAAATACTATACCGGCCCGGGCATCTGCCCCTATTTGGGAACGGCGAACACCATGGGGTGTCTGTGTGAGTCTTTGGGTATGATGTTGCCGGGAGGCAGTTTACTTCCCGCATCTACCAGTATGCGGCGCTTTAGCGCCCGGCAAAGCGGCGTTGCGGTAATGCGACTGGTGGAAGAAAACATAACGCCCTCCCGGATTATGACCGAGGCGGCTATGAAAAATACGGTGACGCTGTTAAGCGCCATCAGCGGTTCTCTCAACGCGCTGATTCATTTGCCGGCGCTGGCGCTGGAATTGGGCTATTCCCTTAGTTGGGAAGAAATTTCCCAAATCACGGAAACCACCCCCCAACTGACAGCCATTGTACCAAACGGCGACCAAACGGTGGTGGATTTGTATCAAGCCGGGGGAATTCCCGCAGTACTGAAAGAACTGAAAGAACACCTATATTTAGATGCTATAACCGTCAGCGGAAAGACCATCGGGGAGATTATTGACAGCGCGCCCCAGGGAGACCGCAGTGTGATTCACGCTGTAGAGAACCCCCTTTCCCACGGCGACGGTATTCAGGTTCTTTACGGCAATTTAGCCCCCAAGGGCGCGCTGGTAAAGACATCTGCTGTGCCGGTTTCCGATAGAGTGTTCTGTGGCAAGGCCCGGGTGTTTGACAGTGAAGATGCCTGCTATGCGGCGTTTAAGGCAAATGAAATCACATCGGGAGATGTGGTCGTGGTGCGCTACGAAGGACCGAAAGGTGGACCGGGTATGCGGGAACTGCACCGGATTACGGAGATTCTCAAAGGAATCCCCAAAACGGCAGTGATTACCGATGGCCGTTTCTCCGGCGCCAGCGGAGGATTGAGCGTCGGATATATGTGTCCGGAAGCGGCAGAGGGCGGCCTGATTGCCTATGTGCAAGACGGCGATACCATTTCCATCGATTTGCCGAAAAGAACGATTACCTTGGAAGTTCCGGAAGAAATCATACAAAAACGTATGGCGTCCGTTACTATCCGGCAGACGGAAGATACTGGTTATCTGCGCCGGTATGCCCGCAATGTTTCCAACGCAAAAGACGGCGCGGTTATGAAATAACGGAATAATGGAATAATAGGATAATGAAAACCCCAAACGTTAGTTTGGGGTTTCTTTATCGTTTGAGATTGTAAAGAATGGTAGCAAGGCGTTCCATAAGGAGTTTACGACGTCGTGCTTCCATGGAAGAAAGAATAAACCGCATATATTCCCGCCACTGGGATGCGGTGCGAGGGGGTTCGCCATCCATAAGAATATAGGGGCAGGGGGAGATGGTTTGTTTTCCAAAACTCCGGGCAAAGGCTCTGTCCACGCCCAGCGCCAAAGCATAGGGGATGGTGTCGTGGAAGAAGTCCGGATTGCCCTCGCAAATCCGATGCAAATCCTCTTTTCCCGGCGCCCACAAATACCGCCGCAGCCCCAAAGTTTGGCTCATAGCATAGCGGCCTTGGGTGGTGCGGATACCGCCGTAGGCGTTCATAGCGCCTGCCAAAAGTTGGGAGAAGACAATCCAGGCGGCAAGGGGGAATATCCCGGCAATTAAGCCGAATAAAAGCCAAACAGCGGAAAAACCCAGACCAATATATAGCCGAGGTTTGTTCCGAAGTAAAAATCCGTCTGTCCAATGCTGAATGTGCCAACCGCACACCAAACCGAGGCCACCAAATATAATACCCAAGAACCACTGCAGAATTGCGCCGGCGCTTAAGGTGATACCCAAGGCAACGCCGCCAAAAAGGGCAATGCCTGCCGCCAGAACCCGAAAAATCTTCGGGTTGGTTTTGGGGCGCTTGAGATATAAACTTACCAAAGGCGCAACTTTTTCACAGTCCTGACACAAATGGGCAAAACGCAGGGATGCAGTGTCAACAGTATCCCGTTTTTGGAAGAGTTTTTCAAAAAGCCGGGAATCAGTCTGGGAACATTCATTCCCCATATCCATTTGTTTGTGCAAAAAGATATGCCCACCGGGTTTTACCTGAATGTTCAGGTATCCCATTTGCGCCCAGGAAAAAATCATCACCGGCAGGTCAATGCCCTGCAATTTCAGGGTGGCCCCCAAAAGGCCGGCGTTTAAGCCCACCGGTGCACTGGTGCTGGCTTGCCGTTTCGGAGGCAATGCCCGCCAGAAAATCAGCCAGTACAAAAGCGCCAGGGCGGCGCACACGCCGATACCGATATAACAGAAGTTCATACTGGGGGGGATAAACCGGGTCTGGGGGAACATCGTTTCCGTAACGGGAAGTGTCATATACAGTGTCTCATGATCTTTCAGCGCTTTGTTGGCAAAGCCGGAAATGGTAGCGCCAGAGACGGTACAAGTCAAATCTTTTTCAATATTTGCCTGATGATAGCCACTGGAGAAAGCAGGTTTTTCCGTAACTGTTCCGGGGAGTGTAACGGAAAATTCCAGTTCCGCAATGGGATAAGCAAAACCGGAGAGCATAGGCAGCGCCAGTTGCAGACCCAGTTCCGTTTCTTCTACCAAACCGGTCAGCCGGTAGTTCAAGGTAAAAGAGTAATCACCGGCCATTGCGCCGATATGCCGGGAGAGATTAACAGCCTGCACATCTTCCCGGGTTCGTACAGAGGCTCTGCTGCCGTTTAAGGTGATGTTTCCCGCGTTTTTTGGCAGGGGAAATTCCAAATTGGAAACGGCATGGTCCAAATGCACTGTTGCTGTCAAGGTAATTTGGGCGCTTTCATCAGGGGCAATGGTGGCATAGCCGGCAATTTTGGAAGCCTGGGTTACACCTGCGGCGGGCAGTGCCAGGCAAATCAACAGTATGACTGCGAAAAGTATTGGCATTATCCGGCGCATATCCCTGTCTCCTTTTCTTTATTACCCCTTATAGCGGGGCTCACAAGTAACGTTTACGCCTAAACGCTTAAATGTTTTTTCATCTACTGGGGAAAGCATAACTGTGGAGTGAAGGTCACAGCCTCGGAGAAGTTCCAGTTGTTCCATAGCCTTTTCCGCAACACTGTCTGTGGCGGCACTGATAGAAAGAGCGATCAACACTTCATCTGTATGCAGACGGGGGTTGCGATTGCCCAAATATCCCACCTTTAAATGCTGAATCGGCTCAATAACCCGGGGAGAGATAAGGTGCAGAGAATCATCAATATCTCCCAGTGCCTTAAGGGCATTGAGCATCAATGCGGCACAAGCGCCCAACAGAGAAGAGGTCTTGCCGGTAACGATTCTGCCGTCAGGCAGTTGCATTGCGGCGGCGGGTTTACCGGTAAGTTCCGCTTTTTTTAGTGCCGGGCCCACAACAGCACGCTCTTCGGGACTGACTTCCGCTTTCTTCATAAGCAGTTCCAGTTTCAGAATTTGGGAATCATCTGCCTTGCCTTGTTTCTGATCGCACAAAGCAGTGTAGTACCGACGGAGAATTTCCTGTCGGGAGGCTTCGCAGACAACTCCATCATCCACAATACAGTTGCCAACCATATTCACGCCCATATCTGTAGGGGATTTGTAGGGACATTCTCCTAAAATCTGCTGGAATGTGGCAACCAGCACCGGAAATGCGGCGACATCCCGGTTGTAGTTAACGGTGGTTTCACCGTAGGCTTCCAAATGGAAGGGGTCAATCATATTCACGTCTTTCAAATCTGCAGTGGCGGCTTCATAGGCTAAATTGACCGGGTGATTTAAGGGCAGATTCCAAATGGGGAAAGTTTCAAACTTGGCGTAGCCGGCTTTTTTCCCCCGCTTATGCTCATGATAAAGTTGACTCATACAAGTAGCCAATTTGCCACTGCCGGGACCGGGGGCGGTAACGACTACCAGTTCTCGGGTAGTTTCAATATAATCATTTTTGCCGTAGCCCTCATCGCTGACAATGTGGGAAATATTGGCAGGGTAGCCCTCAATCTCATAGTGGTGATAAACCCGGATACCCATAGACTCCAAACGAGCCTGAAACGCCGTTGCTAAAATTTGGTTGCGGAAACGGGTTAGAACAACACTGCTGACAAACAATCCCAATTCCCGGAAAACTTCCACCAGACGGACTACATCCCGGTCGTAAGTAATGCCCAAGTCTCCCCGGACTTTATTCTTTTCTATGTCATCGGCGTTGATGACAATAATCATTTCCACCTGCTCTTTAATTTGCAGCAACATCCGCAGTTTACTGTCCGGCTGAAAACCCGGCAGTACGCGGGAGGCATGGTTGTCATCATAGAGTTTTCCACCAAATTCCAAATACAGTTTTCCGCCGAATTGGGCGATACGCTCCCGAATATGGGCAGACTGGGTTTGCAAATATAAATCGTTGTCGTAACCGAGTTTCATACATCCCGCCTCTTTCTTTTACGCAATACTATTATTGTATAAGAACGGACAAAAAATAGCAAGCATTTTTTAACTGAAAGGCCAATGAAACCTTCACAGATTTTCCTGCGAAGGTTTCATTTATTGCTTGTAAAAATAAGGTAACTGTGGTAAACTGTTACCGATATTCTTATACTTTGGAGGAAATTATGATTTTCCACACTTTCCCATAGCCGAATCCGTGGTTAAAAGTATAAAAATACGGAGGAATGACTATGTCAACATTACAACAGGAAATCAACCGTCGTCGGACATTTGCGATTATTTCTCACCCCGATGCTGGTAAAACAACATTAACGGAAAAATTTCTGCTTTACGGTGGCGCTATCGCCCAGGCCGGCGTAGTTAAGGGAAAGAAAAACTCCCGGGCGGCCACATCGGACTGGATGGAAATCGAAAAGCAGCGAGGCATTTCGGTTACTTCCTCGGTTATGCAGTTCCAGTATGCGGGTTTCTGCATTAACATTTTGGATACCCCCGGTCACCAGGACTTCTCCGAAGATACCTACCGCACCTTGATGGCGGCGGATTCGGCGGTTATGGTGATTGACGGCGCCAAGGGCGTTGAACCCCAAACCCGGAAATTGTTTAAGGTTTGCGCTATGCGCCATATTCCTATTTTTACCTTCATTAACAAGATGGACCGGGAGACCCGGGATCCCTTTGACCTTTTGGACGAAGTGGAGCGGGAATTGGGGATTGAAACCTATGCTATGAACTGGCCCATTGGTTCAGGAAAAGATTTTCAGGGTGTGTACGACAGAGAGAACAGCCAACTTCTGTTTTTCTCCGGCATTTCTGGAAAGAACCGGGCCGAAAAGCAGGCAATCGATTTGTATGACAGTCAAGTGGCATTGCTTTTGGACAGTGAAGCAAAACATCAGCAACTCATTGACGATGTGGAACTGCTGTCTGCCGGCCGGGAAATGGACAAAGAAGCGGTGCAAAACGGCACTTTGAGTCCGGTATTCTTTGGCTCTGCTTTGACAAATTTCGGTATTGAGCCGTTTTTGGAGGCTTTTTTGAAATTGACGCCGCCGCCCCTTTCCAGAACGGCAGACTGTGGCGAGATCGATGCCTTCAGTCCGGATTTCTCTGCTTTTGTTTTCAAAATCCAAGCCAATATGAATAAGGCACATCGGGATAGACTGGCCTTTATGCGGATTTGCTCCGGTAAGTTCCAGCGGGATGCGGAATATTTTCATATGCAGGGCGGTAGAAAAATGCGCCTTTCCCAACCCCAGCAACTGATGGCGGCGGAACGGGAAATCGTAGATGAAGCCTACGCCGGTGACGTAATCGGTGTGTTTGACCCGGGTATTTTCGCCATTGGCGATACCATTACTGTGCCGGGAAGGAAATTCCTTTATTCCGGCATCCCCACCTTTGCACCGGAACATTTTTGCCGGGTGTCCGCTAAGGACTCTATGAAGCGCAAACAGTTCGTTAAGGGTACGGAGCAGATTGCCCAAGAGGGCGCAATTCAGATATTCAAAGTCCCCAATTCCGGTATGGAAGAAGTAATTGTGGGCGTCGTGGGCACACTGCAGTTTGACGTATTTCAGTACCGAATGAAAAACGAATACGGTGTAGATTTGCGCATGGATATGCTTCCCTACGAAGAAATCCGGGTGATTGACAGTTACCCCGGAGATTTAAGCGATATGAATTTAGGCAGTGATGCGGAACTTTTGGAAGATTATCGGGGCAGAAACCTTTTGGTGTTCAGCAGTTTCTGGGCGATTGATTTTACCAAGAAACGAAACCCCGGTCTGGAACTTTCCGAAATCGTGGTCGCAGAGGGATAATTTCATAAAAATTATGCGTGTTATCAAATACGATAACACGCATAAAATTTTACTTTTGCATACGGAAAACTGCCATACCCGGTGCATCAAGGGCAAGTTGATTTACTTGATACAGCACTTGGGAAAGTTGACCGCGGGTAATGGGTTCTTCTCCGGAAAGAATAATGCCGTTTTCTTTCATAACAGTGATAGAAGCGGCAGCCCAGTCAGGTTGGGAATCCGTTAGAGCGTTGGTTTCTAAAATTTCCTGGGTGACGGACAAATCCAAAGCATTTTGCAGCATTACTGCCACTTCACCGCCGGTAATGGCCTTGTCATATTCAAAACTGCCGCTTTCATCTGCCGGCAATCCCGCAGTCAGTCCGGCACGATGGGCGGCGGCTAAATAAGGCTTGAGCCAGTCCGGAGTATCTGCCGGGACGTTCATTTCCTCTGATGCATTTACCGGGATATCCAGAACATTGAGCATCATAGTGAGAAATTCACCCTTGCTTACGGTTTTTTCCGGATAGAAGCAGGATTCTCCACCTACCTGTTCCCCTACAAAAAGACCGGTGTTACGCATCCATTCTGCTGTGAAACGACAATCCTGACCGACGGTATCGGTGTACTGTTTGGCATCGGTGGGCTTGAGGATTTGAATGGTTACCGTGGCAATGCGGGATACATTTCCCGCAGGGTCTGCGGCAGAATAGGTGAAGGAATCAATCCCCACTTTGTTTTTCTTGGGAGTGTAGAGGAAACTGCCGTCTTGCCGCAGTACCACTTCGCCTCGCTTTGGGGCACGCATTAACGTATAGGTCAAGGGTTGGCCTTCAGGGTCGCTGACTTTCAAAACGCCCTCATTGGGCAGATTCTTATAGGTTTCCAGCGCGCTGTCCTCTGCAACCGGGGGCTTATCCTCCTTGCCGCGAATGGAAATGGTAGTGGTGGCAGAGGGTTCAACCCGATGGGCATAAATGGGCAAATAAGTCAGTTGGGCCGAGACATCTTCTTGGGTGCGCAGAGGAGAAAAGGTCATCTGGGAAACTTGTTGCGCGGTAAGAATGTCTCCTGGGCGAAGAACCCGAGAGCCCAAAAACACAGTACCGGCATCTGCGTCCGGTAAATGGGTGATGCAAATACCCATTAGGGTATCATCACTTTGGGAAAAATCCTGAGATGTGAAGCAGTAGGTGCTGTCGCAGTCTACCTCCGCGGCGCAAACGCCGCCTATCAGGGACAACAAGCAGATAACTGCCAGAAGAATTCCGGCAATGCGGGTGCGAATCATTGTAAAAACCTCCTATATTTGTGTTCGGAGGTAGTGTTTGCAAAGCGTGGCAAAATATACAAGAAAAAATGGGCAACACCCCATAAGGAAGTAATGCCTGAAAAATGCCGTCTATTCCCACCAATCTGCGTTAAAAATGCTCGAAATACACAAAGTATTTCGGCGCTTTTTGCCTTGAATGGCAGAAATATCCGCCCTTTTCAGGTGCTTTACAGTTTTGAAGTGGTAACTTTTTTGATTAACAAATAACAAAATCACCGGAATACTGTCGTATTTCGGTGATTTCTTATGCAGTTAAGCGGAAAAGGGACCGTTCAAAACCAATACTTCCTTATGGAGTGTTGCCCTTGTGTTAGCCCCTTAAACATTAAAATTGATTTCTTTGCGCTGTGTCCAGTAAGTCAGTGCGGATAATATGTCGCTTTCCGGTAAGTCAAAATATTCTGCCAGTTGCCAGGGTTCTGTGAGACCTTGGGAAAAGGCGTCCCGGAAATCTTCCTGGGTAAGGCAGTTTTGGGCGCACCAGCGTTTTGCCCGGTACTCACTGCGCTCCACCAGTTCATAAGGGCTATCCACTTTGTGCAACGCCCCGGTGGCAAGATGTCCCATTTCGTGACAGCAGATACCTTTCAGTAGGCGAGTAGAGGAAATTTTGGTAAAATCCAAAAAAACCGCGTACCATTTGCCGTCCCGTACTGTCGCTCCGGCATGGGGACAGCCGGAATAGGGGATTACGTCAATATGATTGGCTTTGCAGTAGCCGTAAAAGTCCGAAAGTTCAAACACGTTACATCCCTCTACTTAGCAGCCCTCCGTTTACGCATTAGTCGAACCATGTCTCGGACGGCTTCCTTCTCCTCGTCGTTTAAGGCTTTAAATTCGCCATAAAACGCAACATCCACATCTTCCAAAACATCTTGATTCTGACTTGCATCGGCTTGTCCCAAAAGATAGCCAACCGATACTCCGAAGTAAGTAGCAATCTTTTGCGCTGTTTCCGCGCTGACGCCTTTCTTGCGCCCCATTTTCAGGTCTGTAATCAGACCGCGGCTCAGTTCCAACTCATCGCATAGACGGCCGGGGCGAATCCCCTTTTTTGCGCATAATTCAAGAATGTTTTCATACAATTTGCCCATAATACAGCCTCCATGCCGGAACGGGATTTCCCGGTTCCGATTTTTCTTTATACTTGGAGCAATCCGGGGGGATATGTACGCTAATAAGTACAGAATATTAGGCACAACTATATTTTAGTACTTGAGCACGTACTTGTCAACCCTTTTTTTGGCTGTTTCAAAAATAATATCAAAAAATTGGTACGATATAACGGACGGAAAAAGAAAACTGCATGAGAACAGGGAAAGGGAGTAAGGAAGCATTGTTTTTAAACGGCCTTTTCCCGCTTAACTACACAAAGGATCTCCGGAATGCGTCAGCAAGCCAGAGATTTGGAAGTTTGTTAATGTGCCAGTCAATAGGGACTTTTTTGGAGAAAACTGGGTGAAAATAAGGCTTGACAATAAGCAGGGCGCGTGATACAATACTTTAGCAAATGACGCACCTATATCGCGGAGTAGAGCAGTTGGACTCGAGCCTGAGCGCCGCCGGTGGCGGATGAAGCGAGGGCGCAGAGAGTGCCGCGGTCAAAAAATCGAGGGAAAGCGTAAGCCCCGAAGATTTTTTGGGCACCGCAAACGGAAGCGTGTCGGGCTCATAACCCGGACTCCGGTGTCACAGCGTCTTAAAAGAAAAAATCAATATCGCGGAGTAGAGCAGTTGGTAGCTCGTCGGGCTCATAACCCGGAGGTCGTAGGTTCGAGTCCTGCCTCCGCAACCAGAAAAGAAAAAGTCAT
>JAZOXE010000027.1:0-4844 GCA_045659525.1 Faecousia sp.
GTCCGCCATTTCAGCGCCGACTTTTGCGTGTTCCGGGAAATGCCCTCTGCCGGTTTCATCTTGGTGGAAGACCTTAGGCTTTCCAATGTCGTGAAGCAGTGCCGCCCACCGCAGGACCAAATGGGAATCTACCCCTTCCACCACGTGGGCAGTATGGGTATAAACATCATAGGTATGGTGGGGACTGTGCTGTAAAAATCCGATACAGTCTTTTAGTTCCGGAATCACACCGGCAAGTACAGTTTTGTAAAGCAATAAATCCTGAGCGGTGACATGGGGGAGAAGTTTACATAATTCTGCAAACACCCGTTCCTTTGCCAAGTTTTCCATATTCGACGTCAGGCGGTTCATACACCGTAAAGTTTCTGCTTCCGGCATCAGACGGTAAGTGACGGCAAAACGGACACCCCGCAAAATTCGCAGAGCATCTTCGGTAAACCGGCGTTCCGGCGTGCCCACGGCCCGTAAAACCCGGTTTTTCAAATCCTGCTGACCGCCATAGGGGTCGATATATCCTTTTTCCGGATGAAAAGCGATGGCATTAACGGTGAAATCCCGGCGGGATAAATCCAAAGTCACATCGTTTACAAATTCCACCCAGTCGGGATGTCGGCTGTCAGCATATCCCCCTTCTTGGCGGAAGGTGGTAATTTCCAAAACTTCGTTTTCGAAAATGACGCCAACGGTACCGTGTTTTACACCGTTTAGCACTTGGGGAAAAGCGGCAAAAACGGTTTGTATTTGCTCCGGTGTGGCATCGGTACATAAATCATAGTCTTTTGGGGTAAGGCCCAATAAAGAATCCCGCACGCAACCGCCCACGGCATAGGCACAGTACCCCGCATCTTCCAATGCGCGAATACAGTATAGGGCGTTGGCAGGCAGGTTCATATCATTCTTTCTCCTTTATGCAGGTGTGGGGGATTTCCCGAAGGGGGCACAAATTTGGCATATCCGCGCCGAGCCAAAGAATCATTGGAATGTAAAAAAGCAAATTTCCCGCAGGAATGGATAAATAGCAGAAGAATAAGGCGGCTTGACTGAAAAAGACGACTTTGCGAAGGTTTCCGCCTAAGATATTCAACGCGGTGCGGTAATAGGAAGAGAGCAGCACGCAAATCAAGGCAAACATGGTAAAGCCGAAGGAGTAAAACTGGGCTTCTTTTCCCCAAGTTTGACTGCGGCAAAACAAAAGCAGAAAAAAGAACAAAACCGTAGCGACGGACAGTAAATAGTTTGGAGTTTTTCCCTGCTTCCGGCAAAGGGCAATCAGCAAAAAACTGCCGCCGGCGATTAAGGCGGAAATGGCAGTGAGAATGTGTAAAATGCTCACTTTTTCCACTACCAGTTGTACAGCGGTACAAAATGCGCCCAAAGCGGCGAAAAGACAGCCCACAAAGGAAACCGGTGAGGCGGGATAATGTTTATGAAAAGACTTTTTCGCCGTTAATGGTTGCACGCACAGAAACAGATATACCAAAAAAACGGCGGATAGAATCCATAAAAGAATCCCGGCGGGGTGGGCAGAAATGAAAAGGCCTTTTTTGTCAATGCCGGTGGCATATTGCCACCAACAAAGCAAAAGGCCAACAATGCCGGCAAAATGGGAGGTAAAAGGCAGAAAATCGGTGCGCATAAAACGTTTCATAATAACTCCTTCAGGTAGAACAGACCGGCAAGAACCGGTTGGTGTAGAAGATAGATCAGTAAAGAGTGGCGGCCGAGAAAAGACAAGAACCGCCGCAAAATATTCTTTTCAGAAACACGGGGTAAAAGACTGTGCTTGTTTCGGTAGAGGGCGTACCCCAATCCCCCGCCCACAAGGAAATATCCCAAATAGGGAAGCAGCGGAAAATAATCCGAAGAAGAAAAGTTGTAAGAAGGGATGCCCAAAGGGATGAGCCAAGGAAAAGGCGCGCTTACATTTCTCACAAGAAACCGGCCTAAAACAATCATAACAGCGCCCATAAGAAAAAGCGCCCAAGGGGGAAGTTTCCGAAACACCGGCCAAAGAAGCATACAACAGCCAAGGCAGTGCAGAACACCGAAGTAAATGAGGATGCTTTTTCCGGCAATGCCCCAACGGTAAACAAAATATGTGGCCACGGTACAAAGCATACCGCCGGCAAACACGAAAAGTCCCCTTTTCACCGGGTGAGAGCCCAGTGTGGCGCAAATGCCTGCCAATATTACAAAGGGAACGCCGCCCCAGGCTTGAGAGAAAGCAAAAAGCGCCGGGTGTTTCAGTTCCCAAACACCAAAGAGTACCACCCCGTCATAGACAAGGTGAATCACAATCATCAAAAGAATCAGAACGCCTCGCAAAGCGTCCAATTCCCAAATCCGTTTCTTCATAATCTTTCCTTCCAAAAGACAAAAATGCCTTTTATAGAAATATTATCCTTATTATACCAATTTCCTTTGGGGATTTCCAGTGTTTTTCAAAAATTACTCTTGTTTCCTGGGGGCAAGATGAGTATAATAAGATAAAATGTTTTCAGGAGGGAGAAAAATGCTGTTAACGGTTTTAGCGGTTTTGTCGCTGGTAAGCGCCGGTTTGATTTGCGCCTTTACCGATGGATTTTCCTCTTTTTCCGCTTTTTGGATTTTTCCCGTCAGCGCATTGGGTAGTTTTCTGGCGTTGGCAGGTGTGACGTTTTTGGTTGTTTGGATCGCTTTTTCTCTGGTGCGGTTGGACAAACCCCAAGAGAAAGACAGTCCTTTTTACAGAAAACTGGTTTATCTGATTGTGGAAGCGGCATTTCCCATTTTAGGGATGCGGATGCAAACCCGCGGTATGGAGAATGTGCCGAAAGACGGTCGGTTTTTATTGGTGTGCAACCATTTGGGAGATTTGGACCCGGTGGTACTGCTTCACTATTTCCGGAAAAGCCAACTGGCCTTTATCTCCAAGCGGGAAAATCAAACCATGTTTATCGTGGGAAAGGCCATGCATAAAATTTTATGCCAACTGATTAACCGGGAAAACGACCGGGAGGCTATGAAGACCATTTTAAAATGCGTGGAGTTGATTCAAAAGGATATGGCGTCCATAGCCGTTTTTCCGGAAGGCTATACCAGCAAGGACGGTCTGTTACATCCCTTCCGTCACGGGGTTTTCAAAATCGCCCAAAAGACGAAAGTACCGGTTGTGGTATGTACGCTGCAAAACACCAACCGGGTACTGAAAAACATTCGGCATTTAAAATCCACCCAGGTGCATTTACATTTAGTTGATGTGATTAAGCCGGAGGACTACCAGGGGATGACTACGGTGGAACTGGGCACATTGGTACATAAAAAAATGGCGGAAGATTTAGGCGATGATTTGGTTTTGTCTTGATTTTTCCCTTTGATACGGGTATAATTCCCCAATAGAAAGGTATTTAGGAGGAATAGCATGAAAAACAGCGAAAAAACACTGGATATGATTGTAAACCTTTGCAAAAACAGAGGTTACGTCTATGCCGGCTCGGAAATTTACGGCGGCTTAGCCAACTCTTGGGACTACGGTCCTTTGGGCGTGGAGTTTAAGAACAATGTAAAAAAAGCGTGGATGAAGAAATTTGTCCAGGAGTCTGATTACAATGTGGGTTTGGATGCGGCAATCTTAATGAATCCCACCACTTGGGTTACCACCGGTCACGTGGGCTCTTTCTCCGACCCGCTGGTAGACTGCAAAGGCTGTGGCGCCCGCCATCGAGCCGATAAACTCATTGAATCTGCCGAATCCGGAAAGGCTGTCAATGTAGATGCAATGAAGCCGGCAGAAATGAACGATTTTATTGCCGAGCACGAAGATGTGGTCTGCCCCAACTGCGGTAAGCACCATTTTACATCCATCCGGAATTTTAACCTGATGTTCCAGACAAAAATCGGCGTTACGGAAGATTCTTCTTCCACCTGCTATCTGCGTCCGGAAACCGCCCAGGGTATTTTCGTAAACTTCTCCAATATTCAGCGTACCACTCGAAAAAAACTCCCCTTCGGTGTCTGCCAGGTAGGTAAGGCTTTCCGGAACGAAATCACCCCCGGTAACTTTACTTTCCGCACCCGGGAATTTGAACAGATGGAATGTGAGTTCTTCTGCAAACCCGGCACAGATTTGGAGTGGTTTGCCTATTGGAAGGACTTCTGCAAAAACTGGCTGATTTCCTTGGGAATTAAGGAAGAATCCCTGCGTCTGCGCGACCATGAGCCTGCAGAACTGGCATTCTATTCCCGGGCAACTACCGATATTGAATACCAGTTCCCCTTCGGTAACGGCTGGGGTAAACTTTGGGGTATTGCCGACCGTACCGACTACGATTTGGGCCGGCATCAGGAAGCCTCCGGCAAAGCCCTGGACTACTATGACCAGGAGACAAACGAACACTATATCCCCTACGTAATCGAGCCTTCTCTTGGCTGCGACCGGGTAGCCTTGGCATTCCTGTGCGAAGCCTATGACGAAGAAGTTGTGGGTCAGGATAAAAACGGCAAAGACGGTGTGCGTACCGTTCTCCGGCTGCACCCGGCTTTGGCGCCCTTCAAGGCAGCTGTTCTGCCTTTGTGCAAGAAGCTTTCTCCCAAGGCAGAGGAGATTTATGCCGAATTGCGCAAGGACTTCATGGTGGACTTTGACGATTCCGGTTCTATCGGTAAGCGTTACCGCCGGGAAGACGAAATCGGAACACCCTTGTGCATTACCGTGGACTTCCAGACCGTGGGCGATGACAATACCCCTGCCGATGACTGTGTTACGGTTCGTGACCGGGATACCATGGAGCAGGTCCGGGTGCCCATCGATCAGCTGAAGGCTTACATTGCCGAGAAGTGTGACTTCTGATATTTAAAATAGTATA
>JAZOXE010000028.1:0-1845 GCA_045659525.1 Faecousia sp.
TGGATTCCAGACAATCCCGGAGAATCCTACTAGTGATAACCGAGGCTTGAAAATGCAGATGGTCTTTGCAAGATGGGAGTAGGAGTGCAGTGGATAACAATTGATAAAGGAAGCACAGGCTTATGGTAATTGCTCTGCTGATAATGGTTTGCATTATCTTTGTTGTGATTATTTTTAATGCGAGTAATGATAAGGGTTCTAATGATACTATGACTTTTGAAACTGCTTTTAAAAACCGTGTGGGACAAGATCCTACATCCTATGTTGCCAGTAAGTTGGCCAGTGGGTCAGATTTGAGTGCAATTCGCTATCTGTTTGATATTATTGCAGCAGAAGTTGAAGTGAAGAGTAAACGTAAATCTCCAGGGTTTGATTTTTATTATAAAAAAGCACTGAGCAAGCAACCAATAAAAGCTGTAGAAACTACCAGCACTCAATTTAGGCCCACAAAAGCATTTGTTATTTCTGAGTTAATTGGTAAGGAGCGCTTTCTTAAGGAGTACGATGATCAGCTGAAAAAGCTAGCGTCGAATCAAGAGTTTATGAGATTTGTTATGGCGCTCCGGAAAGAACTCGCTGGACGAGAAGCGACAGATAAGAAGAGTGCCAACAAACATATTGCCGATTACTTCTATGCAAATAAGGCTAATGAACGGTTCTCAGAAGTAAATTCGATTGTTGCACGTGTTGTATCCTATGGCAAGCAGGCGTCGGCACATATATCAATTTACTATGCTATGTATTTATACAAATAAGTATGCTGCAATTACATTTAAATTCTTACAACTAAACAGCATTTGATTACAAAAGAATAAGTAAAGGCCGCTAGTTTTGCGTAAAAACTAGCGGCCTTTGTGTGCCAAAAACTATTCGTAAAATTAAGAGAAAAGTAAACTAGACGGACATAAAAAACACAATAACACTAGAAAAACACAATGGAAAGGTAAGAATTTTTATGCATAAACGTTTTTCCGTCTAGTACTTTATGTCGCATTATGTTCATTGTGTTTTTTTATGTCCGTCGTGTTTCCGCTGGAATTCAGTTTTGCATATTTCGAGGTGCAATTTCCCTTTCTTATGCATTATTTATGAATAAGAAAATTGCAGAAAAAGTTCGGAGAATATAGAAAAAACCTCCGAAATCCGAAGATTTCGAAGGTTTTTGGTGGAGATAAGCGGGATCGAACCGCTGACCTCTTGAATGCCATTCAAGCGCTCTCCCAGCTGAGCTATACCCCCATATTGCGTCCGCGATTGCAGACAGCTTTTGCATTATAACAGCAAGCGTATGATTTGTCAAGGGATTTTTCGAAAATGGGCGGATGCGGAGTGTGATTTTATGATCATAGCGCCCCAATGTTCCGATACTACGGGTGCGGTACGGGAGCAACACATCCGGGCAGGCAGTTTTTGTGTTGCCAACGGCATTACTGTGTGATAAAATGCAGAAAAAAGGAGGTAGATACTATGGAACGGAAACTATATGCGGCAGAACTGTTTCTGAATGGCTACAACTGCGCGCAAGCGGTATTTGTGGCATTTCGGGATGTATTGGGACTGGAGGAAGAATTCAGTGCCAAGCTGGCATCGTCCTTTGGCGGTGGCATGGGTCGCATGCGGGAGGTCTGCGGCGCGGTCAGCGGCATGCTGATGGTGGCGGGACTGCTCTACGGCTACGAGACTCCCGGCGATGACGTGAGCAAAAAGGAACACTACACCCGGGTACAGTACCTGGCGGGCCGGTTCCGGGAGGAAGTGGGCAGCATCGTCTGCCGGGAGATCCTGAAAAACCCTCCCTCCGATCCCAATCCCAGTCCCCGTACGGCAGAATACTATGCCCAGCGT
>JAZOXE010000029.1:0-2197 GCA_045659525.1 Faecousia sp.
TATCCCGGATTGCCTCTTTCAGGTAGGTTTCCATCAGCGACATAATGCCGGCAATTTCCTCTTCCGACCGTCTCCAGTTTTCCGTAGAAAAGGCGTATACCGTAAAGTATTCCACCCCTAACTTACGGCAGTATAGCGCAATTCTCCGGAATGCTTCTGCGCCTGCGCCGTGTCCCGCTGTCCGGGGAAAGCCCCGCTTTTTTGCCCAGCGGCCGTTGCCGTCCATAATAATGGCAACGTGTTTTGGCGGGGGCAGTTTTACTTTCTTTTTTTTAAATAAAGCCATACTGTAACCTCTCTTAATGCGCAATGGGGGGCGATTAGCCCCCCGATCCATTAAAGCGCCATCAGTTCCTTTTCCTTGGCTGCCAAGGCTTCGTCCACGCGTTTGGTGAACTTATCCAGCAGGTCTTGCAGGTCTTTTTCCGCTTTCTTTTGGTCATCTTCCGTAATTTCGGATTTCTTTTTCAGGGCTTTTACATAGTCCATACCGTCACGGCGGATGTTACGCATTGCTACTTTGGCATCTTCTGCGTATTTCTTTACCTGCTTTGTCAGTTCTTTACGGCGTTCCTCCGTCAGTTGGGGAAATACCAGACGAATTACTCTGCCGTCATTTTGGGGGTTGATTCCCAAGTCGCTCATTTGAATTGCTTTTTGAATATCCTTCAACAGATTACTGTCCCAAGGCTGCACCACCAGAGTACGGGCATCCGGAGAAGAAATGGTTGCCACACCGTTTAAGGGGGTTTCCTGTCCATAATATTCTACGCAAATCCGATCAAGAACTTTCGCATTGGCTCGACCTGCCCGAACAGCGCCAAAATTATCTGCCAAAACATCCAGTGTCTTTTCCATCTTTCTGCTATATTCGTTAAAATCTACGCTCATTTCTTATTCCTCCTCGAAACTTGTTTTTAAAGTTGTACCTATGGCCTCGCCCCGCACCACACGACGGATGCTGTTTTCCTCCGCCAAACCGAAGCAGACCATAGTCATATTATTATCCATAGCCAAAGTGATGGCTGTTGAATCCGTTGCTTTTAAGTGCTTGGAAAGGACTTCATCGTATGTCAGTTGACTGTAACGGATGGCATTGGGATTGGTGTTGGGGTCATCGGAGTAGACCGCATCCACATTTTTTGCCATTAAGATAGCATCCGCTTCAATTTCCACACCCCGGAGCACCACGCCGGTGTCTGTGGAAAAATAGGGGTTTCCGGTACCGGCAGCAAAAATGACCACCTTACCCTGGTTTAAGTATCGGTCTGCTCTGTCCCGGGTAAAATACTCACAGAACTTATGCATTTCCACAGCGCTGAGCACTCTTGCATCTACGCCGTGCTTTTCCAGCGCATCTGCCACAGCGATGGAGTTCATCACCGTCCCCAACATACCCATTGCGTCCGCGTGGGAACGTTGCATCTTATCTGCGCCGTCTTTCACGCCCCGCCAAAAGTTGCCGGCGCCTACCATAAGTCCTACCTGAACACCCATGTCAACGCACTCTTTAATGGCCTTGCAAACGTCGGAAATAATATCAAAATCCAACCCCCGCCGAGACTGACCGGCTAAGGCCTCGCCACTGACTTTGAGCATAATGCGCTTATACTTAATTTCGTTCAACTTCTATCGACCTGCCCTTCTGTTATTTCTTCTTTTATTTTATAATAATTCCGCCCAATTGACAACTATAATTTCGCAAAATTGGTAAAATGTTTTGAATTATTTTACACACTGGGGATTTATTCCGGATTATTCCTGTTTTTTAGTTGCAAAACCAAAATTCTTCGGTTATAATAATTAGAAACTTTAGCAAAAGAGAGGGCTTGCTATGGCTGAAATCACCGAGAGTAAAAATTTCATCCACGCTTTTATTGACGAGGACATTGCAGAGGGCGGCCGCTATGCCGGCAAGACTGTGCACACCCGGTTTCCCCCGGAACCTAACGGCTATCTGCATATCGGTCACTGTAAGGCGCTGATTATTGATTTTGGCACTGCCGAAAAATACAGCGGTCTTTGCAATCTGCGTATGGATGATACCAACCCCACCAAGGAAGATGTGGAATACGTGCACGCCATTCAGGAGGATATCCACTGGCTGGGCTTTGACTGGGGTGACCGTTTTTATTTCGGTTCCGACTATTTCGAGAAGGACTACGAATACGCGGTAGAGCTGATTCAAAAAGGGCTG
>JAZOXE010000030.1:0-38188 GCA_045659525.1 Faecousia sp.
AGGACTGTGTTGTATGACCGATTTTGAGAAGGTAATTGATTTTAATAATATGTACAAGGCCTACAGAAAATCAAAATGCGGCAAGGGATATAAAACAAGTGCTGCACGATTTAATATTATGGCGCTTGATGGCATCAACTCTCTTATAGAGCAGTTAAGGGACAAGACCTATAAGATATCTCCCTATAATGAGTTTACGGTTTATGAGCCGAAAGAACGTGTTATTAAAACAACATCTTTTAAAGATAAGGTCATACAGCATAGTTTATGTGATAATGTGATACTCCCGAAGCTGCAGGAAATATTCATATATGACAACTGTGCCGGGCAAAAAGGAAAAGGTACTCTGTTCGGACTTGACCGTTTAAGCGAACAGATGAAGACCTTTTATAAAAGATATGGACATAGCGGATACATATTAAAGTGTGATATCTCAAAATTCTTTTATAACATCGCTCACGAGCAACTGGCGGATATCGTTGAGTATTATTTCTCCTATGACAAAGACGTTTGTTGGCTGTGTAATCTATTTATTGACAGTACCGAAGGTAAAGGGATTCCCTTGGGCAATCAAATCAACCAGGGTTTTGCACTGCTCTATTTAGACGGTATGGACAAGCTGATAACCGGTGAATTAGGTATAGAATTTTACGGCAGATATATGGACGATTTTTATTTAATTCATCAAAGCGGAGAATATTTAAAATACTGTCGTGAGGTTATAACAGAATTTTTAGAAACGCTTGAACTGACACTGAATGGGAAAACACAGATATTTCCTTTCAAGAATGGTGTGAGTTACCTCGGTTTCCATACTTATGTAACGGACGGCGTGAAAGTAATCCGTAAACTGAAAAACCAGAATAAGAGAAATGCACAACGGAAGTTTTTGAAAATGGCAAAATTGGTTGTTGCAGGGAAGCTTACAGAAGATAAGTTTTTCGCATCCTATAATGCTTGGAAAAATCACATATCACACGGAAATTGTTATAAGTTAGGAAAAAGCATCGACAAAAAAATAAACATAATTATAGGAAATGTGGAGGAAAAACAAAATGGGAAGAAAGCAAAAAACAAAAAAGGCTGAATATTACAGGGGACTTTATTTATGCCCTAAGTGCGGATACATAGTAGGATTTAAAGACGATGATGGAATAAGTCATTTTTGCGAGAGATGCGGCCAGGCGATAACCCCGATTGCAAACAAAGAGGAAGGAGCGCAAAAATGAGTGAGGCTGAAGCAGTAAGAGCATACAGAGAAATGCTTCCGGTGGAAACTATCCATCCTGATATAAGTGCTATGAAAATTCGCAAATACGATATGCCTATAGGAATATTGTACGAAAGAGGAGAATCACTGCTCACCACGATATATCTGTTAGTCAGAGAGGGAGAAAGATCTCTGACAAGGTATGAGATAAGCAAACTTAAAATTTCATAAAAATTTGGAGGATTTAATATGGAAAACTACGGAATAAAGATGCTTGATATCAATAAACTACACGCCCATCCGAAAAACCCGAGAAAAAACGTAGGGGATGTTTCGGAACTGGCTGAATCTATAAAGACGAGCGGTATAATGCAGAACCTGACTGTTGTACCGTTTGAGAGTGATATTACGGGACAAAGATGTGATGATGAATACATAGTAGTTATCGGCCACAGGAGGATGGCAGCGGCAAAGGCAGCGGGATTGCAGGCTTTACCCTGCATCATAAAAGAAATGACAGAGAGCGAGCAACTGGCAACGATGCTTGCTGAAAATATACAGCGGAGCGAATTATCGCCCGTGGAGCAGGCGCAGGGAATTCAGATGATGCTTGATATAGGAGAGTCGGTCAAAGATATTGGAGAGAAGACAGGATTTTCCGAGAGTACGGTAAGACGAAGAATGAAATTGCTGGAGATGGACTGCGAAAAACTGATTGAATCAGAAAAAAGAGGGGCAACCCTATCAGACTATGAGAAGTTGAACGAAATTGAAGATATAGAGCAGAGAAACAGCGTGCTTGAGAGCATTGGCACAAATAACTTTGCAATGAATCTGAGGAGTGCTATAGACGCGCAGACAAAAGACAAAAACAGAAAGAGGATATTTGCAATACTCGATACCTTTGCAGAACATGTAACAACCTACCCGAATGGATATTCATACGAAAGAGTATACGGTTTCAGAGATGATACCGAAGTTGAGGTTCCTGAAAATGCAAAACCGGGTGAGTACGTTTATTACCCGAGTGCATACAATGTTTCTTTGTATAAAAAAGATAGTGGAGAGTCCTGCAAAGAAACGGCAGCGGAAAAGAAGCGTCGAGAGGCTTTCAAAAAGGAAGAAGAAAGGCAAGAGGCAGTTAAGGACCTTGCAAAAAGAGCATATGAACTCAGAAGGAAATTTGTGGAAGAGTATTATCCTTCAGCAAAGGACCGTGAAAAGATTCTGAAATTTGTGTGGGATATGGCGTGTTTTGCGGGTGGTGAGGTTATTCCGAGAAAAATAGATGAACTATGCAGTACTAAATTAGGAGAGTGCGGAACTTACGAGGAAGAAAGCGCAGTTGCGGATACATATTTTGAAAAATCCCCTGAAAAGGCGGTATTTAATGCGGCGTATCTGATGAGTGGCGATTGCGATAAAAGTTACATACAGCCCTGGTATGGAACGTGGGAGGATGAAGAAAGTTGCATTGATAAACTTTTAGAAAATCTTGAAGCATTCGGATATGAAATGAGCGATGAAGAGAAGAAACTGCAGGATGGAAGCCACGAGTTATTTGTAAAGGAAGGGTAAAAAGTGGGTAGAGAAAAGATTTTTCCGCTGATACTTATAATTCTTGATGCGCTGGCGGGGGTGGTATACCTCTTCCAAGGCAGTGTAAAGATGTTTATATATTGGATGGCGGCAGCGATACTTAATATAACAGTTACTTTTTAAAGGAGGATTAATAAATGAGCCTAAAAGGGTGCGCGACGTGCGTTCAACTACTCAGAAAGTGTGACGGAGAGTGCGAGAGTTGCGGGAATGGCATTGAAAAAGCAGACGGGAGCGTAAGTTGTAAATGCTTTGAATGTTATGACGAAGATACGGGGTTATATGATAACTATAAGGCGAGTGCAACACTATTGGGATTGTTTGAGGGGGAATAGGCGTGAAGGTTAAAACGAAAGCATGTGCAGTTTGCGGAAAAAAATTCATTCCGAGAAGCAACAGTCAAAAATATTGCTGCGAACAGTGCCGAAGGATAGGGTATGCAGAGATTAAGGAAAAATATCTTTCATCAGACAGCAAAGTCAGAAAAGAAAGAGAGTGCATTATCTGCGAGAATCCATTTCTTCCGAAAAACGGACGTCAGGTGACCTGCGGCAAATATGAGTGCCGCAAAGAATATGGAAGAATAAAAAAACTTATGGCACGTGGTACATATAGTGAAGAGCGAGCGAAAAAGAGAGATGTTGCGAAGAAAAAACAAAAGAAAGAGAAGACAGCAGAGGAACTATGGGAACTTATGACGTGGGAAGAAATAAGCGCAGAACTCGCAAGATTGCACCTTAAATACGGACAAGCACAAGTTCTTAAGATGCAGGGCAGGTTGCCTAAAGATTTTGGGAAGGGGTGCAAGAGATGACAGTCAATGAGATTATAACGGCTTTGTGGTGCTGTGCAGAAAGCACTTGCTACAAATGCCCTCTTGAAAACCATAACGATGATTCTGGAGATGAACGCTTTTGTTACGAAAAAATAATGATTGATGCCGTTGAAACCATCAAGAGCCTACAGGCAGAGAACGAGAGGTTGAAAGAAAATATTGACGGACTTAACATCTTTAGTGGGAATTATCTTAAACTTTTTAAAACCGCAGTAATAAAAGAGGTTTTGCTGACATTGGAAACCGCAATAGAAGAAAGCAACAAGTATATTAGAGAATATGAAGATAGCAAGGAACAGAGGGCATACAATAAGGGCTTGAAAAATGCGTACATCCTTGTAAAAGAAATGACGGAATCAGTCAACTATGAGTCAAGTAAAAAGGAGGAGTGAGAGTATGAACGAAGGATGGTTTTGTCCAAGATGTGGAAAAATAAATTCACCATATACAAACCAATGTGTTTGCACAACTAATGATTTTGTGTCAAACGATATGAGCGAATGTAAAAAAAGGTAATCATCAATGGGAATGTTGGGGCGTCAGTACGGCAGGTTCGACATATAGGTGCAAGATTTGTGGTGAAATAAAGACAGAATATTACAATGTGGACAAAAGTAATATAACCATTTCAAGTCAATAAAATAGCAATTCAAAGAACAGTGAAAGGAAGATGGGAAGAATGAAACTCACTAAATATTCAATAAGGTTTTTAGGCGGTGTAATTGATGTGTGGGCGTTCAATTATGAACAAGCCAAAATACTTGCACAAGCCGAAGCAATCAAGCGTGGTTGGAATTATGAAATATTGAAAGGCGGTGAGGGGTGATGGCAAGGTATATTGATGCGGATAAGTTTGAAAAAGAAATAAGAATGGAAGCAAGCGAAAGTATAGCAGATGCAGTTATACGGATTCTTGATAGACAACCCACAGCAGGTGTTGGGAGGTGGCAAGGGGTGAAAGTTTGTAAGACGAAGCCTTCAACACTTGAATGCAATTTCTGCAGGGGCCAAGCCAGAACAGATGGAAAAGTTACGGGATGTAGAATGTGTGACGAGTACAGGGAAGAGTATGAATTGGTAGGAGTATACGCAAGAGGTTCTACGGGGTATGCAATTATTATTAAAGACGGATGCCTTGAAGAAGTAGAGATTTCAAGAGTTTTCGGTATAAGAGATGATGATGTTTTTTTTAGAATAATGGAGGCGGAAAGGAATGAAACTAATACTAACCAACGAAGCGGTTGAATGGTTTTTTAGCAGATCTTATTGTCCGTTTGAAGATGTTGAAAAAGCAAGACTTATATGCGATATGAGATTGAACGGAGTAACCTTTCGAGAAATAGGTAACAGAGTAGGACTTTGCAAAGACAGAGTAAGACAATATGTGTATAAGGTACAAAACACATACAACAGAATGAGGGAGAGGTGTTAATAGTAATGATTGATGAATGGAATACCCGCACACCAAAAGAAAGAGGTGGGGAGAAGTGAAATTAGAAACGAAGTACGATTTAGGGCAAGAAGTGTGGTATGTCAAAGATGCACATACCGTTGAAAAGGGCGAAGTTTTGACGATATATTTTGACGGTACATTTAAGAATATTCCGAAATATGAAATTGAATACAACGGCAATGTATTTTGCGAAGATGATATTTTCTTGACCGAACAAGAAGCCAAACAAAAGGCACAATCTTATATAAGGCGGTGAAACTGATGCGTGATAGATTGATTGAGTTGTTGCAGAAAGCATCTGCTGGAGGGCGATGAAAAATGAAACATGGCAAGAACCCTACGGTCCGACAGAAAAAGTTAATGACACGATGGCATCTGAACCATGAGAACTGGCTTGTAGTGAAAGATACTCCTGCTCAGATGGAGATAGTGCACAGAAGTACCGGAAGAATAAGAGTCATAAAAAAGGGGGAATAAGAGATGAAACCGTGTCAGAGATACAAGAGAGTAATACGCATTCTGGAAAATGACGTGAAGGGATCGTATGAGAGCGGCGCAAGAGACTTTGCGCATTTTCTTATTGGCAAATGGGGGGGGGTAAAAAAAGCCTCGGACATACCAGATTTGTTTATTGAATTTTTAAATGCAAAAGAAAGGGTGGTTAAGGATGAAGATTCAGAAGGTAATTGATATATGCAAGAAAAGCGGGGAACTGTATCTTACACATGCCGAAGGAGTTCAGTGGGTAGGGAACGGTACCGTGTTGTATCCGCTTGTAGAGTTTCCGGAGGTAAGTATTGATGATATATGTTCTATATATGAAATAACACAGGAACAGCGTGACAAGATTATTATGAATGATAAGGATGCAAGTGAGTATACGGGAGTAAACTTCAAAAACGCAGGTCCTGACGAGGAAGCGGCAGAAACTATGCAAATAGGAATTACTGCAGGAGGGAATGCTCTGGTGCTGCTTAAACACAGCGGAGGAATCAGTTTTGTAAAGAGAAAATATTTTGCCCCGTTTAAAGAGGAGATTCAGATGTGGAGAAGAGTCGGCAGCGGTGGAGAATATTTCATAGCAACAAGCGGAATGTTCACGATGGGAATATTATTCCCGGAGAGAGATTCCCGCGCACAGATTTCAAGCGAAATAAAAGAAATAGCAGAAATGATATAAAACTATTCGGCAAATACATTGTGACGGTCTTTTTTAAAAAACAAAAGAGTTTCTTCATAAGAACGTGCGCGCGTTCTTATGAGGGCTCGGTTAACGGCTAACTAATCAACCATTTTAATATAAATGATAAGAGTAGTTAGCCAGATTAAATACACAAAGGATTGATAAAGGTGCAGAACGGATACTGGGTAATAAGGACTTACATATCAGGTAGTGTGGGAGAGAAAATAAAATACTGGGTTCCCGGACAAAAGCCCATAAAGAGTAAGCGAGGAATTAAACGTGCTGTAAACAGCGTGGAGAAAAATGAGAAGGCGAGCGAAAAAAACCTTGCGAGAATCCTTAACACGAATTTTGGAGAGGGCGGAGTGCTTGTAGGGCTTGATTACTCAGACGAAGCATACAACAAGATTTTTGCAGAGTGCACTACCGGAGAAGAGATAATGGTGACAGCGGAGCATCAGTTGAGTTTGTGCCTCAGAAGGGTGCAGAGAGAAGCAAGCAAGTTAGGAATTGATGTTAAGGCCGTAATGGTGACTGCGGATATGGACGGAGAAACAAAGAGGGCAGTAAGGGTTCACCATCATATAGTTGTAAACGAGGAGGCAGCGGAGTTGTTTGGAAAGAAGTGGAAAAACGGAAAACGAGCAGACTATGAGTATCTGCACACGCAGAAGGACAGAACGCCTCTTGCTCATTACCTTATGGAACAACGCTCGCACATTTATCACGGCAAGGCGTATGTTACGACCAGAAATCTTGAGAGGGCAAAGTGTATAGACAGAATTGCAAAGAACGGATCGGAGATTGCACTTCCTAAAAATTCTGAACTGCTTTACAGAAGCGCACACGTGATGGGCCTTAATCAGTATCTGAGATATCGAATTTTAACAAACAAAGGAGTGAACACGGAGGATGAACAGGGAGGAACAGGAACTGCAGATAGCGTATTTCGAATGGGCGAAATGGAACGAAGGCGCGCACCCGGAACTGAAAATGATGCATCATATCCCAAACGGAGGTAAGCGGAGCAAGGCTGAAGCAGGAATTTTTAAGGCAATGGGGGTAAAAAGCGGAGTGCCAGATGTATTCTTCCCCGAGGCAAGAGGGATATATCACGGAATGTACATAGAGTTTAAATCCGGAAGCGGAGTGCCATCCAAAACACAATCTGAATTTTTGCAAAGCCTGCGGGAAGCGGGTTATTTTGCGTGCGTTTGTGATTCGCTTGAAAAGGCGATAAGGATAACAGAGGAGTATCTTAGGCTTCCAAAGGTTCATATGTTGTATCTGCTATTGGATAAATACGGAGAAAAAGCAAAAGAGAGGATGATGATTGAATGAAGAATGAAAAGTACGAAATTGACAGACTTAAATTCCTTCTGGAAAACAAAGGAAAAGAAATTGAGGGCTTAAAGGAGGAAATTGCGGGAAAAGACGAGATTATTTGTATCCTGGAAGCGATGATCCTTGAATGCGTTTGTGAAAAGGGGAAAATAGAAATTTCAAAGGAGAAGGTGGCCGAGGGTTTGAAGAGGGGGTTCAGGTTTGAATTGACAAAGGATAAGTATATCCTTATGCGTGAGGAGTGAATTCATGTATGGAGATTGCAAAATACTGCCCTTATTTTCAATATGAGAGGTGGATTAACGAGTCTAATATTTTGCTTAAATGTGAAGCAGGAACAATCACCTTTCCGTCAAAGGAGGCTCGAAGGGGGTTTGTGTATCCGCTATGCGCGTCAATATCAGGATTTAAAAACTGTCCCCTATGTCAGATGATGGAGAGGGAGTATGATAAAAAAACCGATGCAAAGTAATTGCATCGGTTTTTTTTGTTGATGCTGCTTTTGGTGATATAGCAAATAGCGTTTGATAAAATAAATACAGAAAAACCGGAGAAAACGGAGCGTTAATGCATACGCGTGCGCAATGATGCCCGCGCGTATATGGAAGGCAAAATGAGATTCGGAGGATAAAAAAGTGTGTCAAAGGTTGATAAGTGGCTAAAAGATAAGAATCTTCAAAAAATAACAGAATGGGCACGGGACAGCAGGAAAACTATATCTGATATAGCACGCCTTATGGGGATAAGTTCCAGCACCTTTTACGAGTGGAAAAGCAAATATTCTGAAATAGATGAGGCTTTTGAAAACGGCAGAAAAGTAGTGGACGAAAATGTAGAGAGTGAGTTTTTCAAAAGTTGTTTCGGAAGGCGGGAAAAAATAAAAAAAGCACACAAGGTAAGACGCTGGGAACTGGACGAAAAGGGAAAAAGAATAGCGGAGTACGAGGAAATTATCCTGGTGGAGGAGGAGATTTTTCTGCCTCCGGTATGGGCGGCGCAGGAGTTTTATCTGCTCAATCGTATGCCTGAAAAATACAGGGCAAAAAATGCCGTACTTCCTCCCGGCAAAGACAATGACGAAGCAATCGGTGTCGTGATGCTTCCCGAAATTATAGAACCTGAAGCAGAGGAAACGTTTGATGCTGAAATTATAGAAAGAGAGTGATAATATGCAGGAATTTAACTTTACAGTCAGAGGTGACTACATAACCAAAGACAAAGATTATTCTTTTGTTGAGGGGAATAAAGGATCATATGAGGCGGTTTTTGACTTTGATGAGTCCTGGGGAAAAAGGGCGAAACTTTGCATAATTGAAAACGGAGATTATATTCACACAAAGCCCGTTATAAAAGGCAAATGCACTCTGCCCCCGATGCAGGTGAGAAGTTGCAGAATAGGAGTTATAGGTGTAGAGATTGCAGAGGGCGAATTTTCGATATTAAAATCTACCAACATGGTTGGAATAGGTATAGGAGACGGAGCGGCATCTGTAGAATCGCTTGAAGATATCAGGGGAACGGCAGCGGAAGTCTGGGAGAGGTATCTTGCGTCTATTGAGGAAGAGAGAGCCAAAGCCGAGCAGGCGAAGGATGATGCGGAAGTGGCGGCACAGAATGCGTTTGAATCAGCAGAAAATGCCGCAAAAGATGCGGTAGATACTATAAAACCTGTGCTTACAGAAATAACAAATACGGCAAAATCAGCAGAAAATGCCGCTAAACAAGCGGCTGAAGATGCGGAGTCTGCGGTGTCTGGTGCTGCTGACTCTGCTGCGGATCGTGTCAGAGAGGAGTTATCAGATTTCGCAGAAAGAGCGGAAAGTGCGGCTGAAAGTGCAAATGAGCATAGACAAAATGCATCGGAATCCGAGGTGAATTCTGCAAAAAGTTCAGAAGATGCTAAAAACTACGCCGGAAATGCCGCTTTATCTGAAAATAATGCAAAAGTGTCAGAAGAAAATGCTGCAGAAAGCGAAGAGGTGGCTAAAAAAGCAATGGCCGATTTGCTTTCGATGATAAACAGCGGAGATATTGTCCTTGCAACAAACGGAAAATTACCTCTTTCTGCAATCCCTGCGACTGCTACGCAGGAGATATATACTGTCGCAAGCGAAGATGAACTGACAAGCCTTGTTGCCCAGAGGGGAGACCTTGCCGAACTGATTGAAGAAATAGACGGAGAACGCACAATCACAAAGACATGGCAGTGTCTAGGAGATGCTTCAGTGAGGGAAAACTGGGTTGTATGGGGAACGAGTTACGCAGTACAGGCAGGAAACAGCACAACTGCGGACAATGCCTTAAATGCAAATAAGATAAACAATCATCGTATCGTGGAAATGACAGAGGAAGAGTTTTCAAATGCGGTCAAAAATGACGATACATACTACCTTGTATATTAAGGCGGTGAAAAGATGATTTTTTTAGGTAAAAACAAATCTGTAATCTGCAAGGGGGATTTTTGCCCTGCACAATTATGGAGGGGCAACAGAAAAATAGCGGGCTATACGAAAGAGGCGTTTGAGGGGAAAAACACTGTTACACTTAAAAACTGTTACAACGATAGAGTGCATGAGGGGCAGATACTCGGAAACAGTGTGCAAGACGGAACACCAACACCTGAGAATCCTATAGAAGTGAAATCTGTAGGAGAGTATGTGCCGGAGGGCGATTATGCAGGAAAATTCAGAATCCCCGTAAACATTTTGGGGAAGAATCTGTGGACAGGAGCAAACACCCTTGTATCAAACTCGAGCGAACCTATTTTGAGGCGGTATATATTTGCAAGCGGTAACAAGTGGATGAAAAGCGGAACAACGATAACTATAAGTTTCACAGAGTTTGTTTCCAAAAATGATACAAGGACAGGTCCGAGATTCAATATCTCCACAGGATGCGCAGATGGAACATCGCTCAATTCTGTTACGGTGAATTATGTAAACAAAAACAAAGAGGATAAAGTGGTTCTGACATATACAATTCCGCAGACATCAAAAGAGATTTCACACCTTGTCATTTTGTTTATGAATTACAGCGACAACCCCGGAGGAGTTTTCAATGCGTATGTAAGAAATATACAGATAGAAATCGGTGATACTGCAACAGAGTTTGAGCCTTATGTTAAGCCTCAGACAACAAATATCTACCTTGATGACCCATTAAGAAAAGTCGGAGCATACAAGGATTATATTGATTTTGACAAAGGTGTAGTTGTGCGGAATATAGGCAAACAAATTTTTAAAGGCAGTGAAAATTGGGAATATGACGGGTCAACCAACCAAAACAGTTTTCAATTGCAGATATATAATGCAAACTTAAAGACAAGCCTTGTATCGAATTACAGTGTAGGTGCTATGTCAGACAGACTCATAGGAAGAATGTGGGAGACTCTTTGGCAGAATTACTACAAGCCTGCAGGAGCAACGGATTTGACAACAGGGGTTGCCGTATCATACAACATCGGAGATAAACGCATATATCTGAAAGTATCTCCGTTTTCTGCTCTACCGACATTAAGCGAGTGGAAAGCATACCTTGCACAGTGGAACGATGCGGGGACTCCGTTTGAGATGTATTATGTGATGCCGAGCGAGGAAAATCCAATTGATTTGCCTATGTTGCCTACATTTAGGGGAACTACAATAATTGAAATCGGGACAGAAATTGAAACAACAATAAGAGGAAAACACAAAAAGACAGAATAGAGGAAAGGAAGAGGGAAATGAATGGAGTAACGATTAAAAATACAGTGCTATTTATATTATCTGCCGCGGGTAGTTTCTTTTCACAATGGCTTGGAGGAATAGACACTATATTAAAAGCGCTGGTAATGTTTATGGTAGTTGATTACATAACTGGCCTTGCCGTGGCTTTTGTGTTTCACAAATCTACAAAAACAGAGAACGGAGGCGCATCTTCTGCAGTAGGATTTAAAGGAATTGTAAAAAAACTCTGCATATTGATGATGGTCGGGCTTGCATATGAAATAGACATCATAATAGGTGTTGAATACATAAGATCGCTTGCGATTTTGTTTTTTATAGGCAACGAAGGATTAAGCGTCCTTGAAAATATGGGCCTGATGGGAGTGCCGTATCCTGAATTTATGCATAAGGCGCTTGAAGCAATGAAGGATAAGGGAGATAAGGGTGAAAAAGATGAAAAATAAGGACAAAAAAATCATTGGCAAAGAAGAAATCAAAGAGGCATACGAAACCCTGAAAAAATACAAAGAAGGCAGAGCCAATCTTGAAAACAGAATTGTAAGCGAAGAAATGTTCTGGAAAGGCCGGCACTGGGACATACTGCGAAAAAAAGACGAAAAAACGAAACCGACAAGCGGGTGGATGTTCAATTCTATTGTCAACAAGCACGCTGATGCGATGGATAACTACCCCGAAGCGGTATGCCTACCCAGAGAGGCCGATGACGAAGAAAGCGCAAAGACAATAAGTAGCATTCTTCCGGTGTTGCTTGAGCGAAACGGGTTTGAGGATACGTACTCTGATAACTGGTGGTACAAACTTAAACACGGCTTTTGTATATACGGAATTTTCTGGGATAACAGCCTTTATAACGGCCTCGGAGATGTTGCGGTGAAAAAGATTGATGCACTCAATGTATTCTGGGAGAGCGGAGTAAGGAATATTGAAGCGAGCAGAAATTTATTTATCTGTGACCTTGTGCCCGTCGATGTGATCAGGGAGAACTATCCTGATGCAGAAATAAAAGGAGGGGCGCAAACAGAGGTAAAATCGTATATATACGACGATACCATAGACACAACTGATAAGGTTGTGGTAGTTGACTGGTACTATAAGAAAAAGGGGAAACTTCATTTTTGCAAGTTTTGCGAAGATAACGTCCTTTATTCAAGTGAAAACAAAGGTCTTGACTGCTGGTATGAAGACGGGGAGTACCCTATTGAAATAGATGTGCTATATCCTGAGGAAGGCACGGCATACGGATTTGGAATAATAAGTATTACAAAGGATGCGCAGTTATACATAGACAGTCTTGACGAAAAGGTAATGAACTACATTCACGCATCGGCTAATCCAAGATATTTCGCAAAAAACAGCGCAGGCATTAACGAGGATGAATTCCTTGATACAACAAAACCTATTGTTCACGTCGAGGGCGAGATTGACGAAAACCGTGTAAGGCAAATTACCACGCAACCTCTTGCCGGATATGTGATGAACTTCAGAACAGCAAAAATTGAAGAAATGAAAGAAACGAGTTCTAACCGAGACTTTTCTCAAGGCGGAACGGCGGGAGGAGTAACCAGCGGTGCAGCAATAGCGGTACTTCAGGAAGCCGGTAATAAGACAAGCAGAGATTCTACAAAAGCAAGTTACAGGACATTTGGCAGGGTTTCAGGAAAGATTATAGAAAGAATGCGCCAGTTTTACACCGAAGAAAGAGTGTTCCGTATAACCGGAAAAAAAGGCAACAGCGAATTCAAAACATTTAATAACAGCATGATAGGGCTTCAGTCTATGGGAGCAAAAAACGGAAAGGAACTCTTCAGGAAACCCGTATTCGATATTATTGTAAAAGCACAAAGGCAAAGCCCGTTTTCAACGCTAAGCCAAAACGAAACGGCGGTTAATCTGTATAACGCAGGCTTTTTTGCACCGGAAAATGCGCAAATGGCACTTGCGGCGTTATCGATAATGACGTTTGAAGGCAAGAGCGAAATTGAAGAATACATCCGAAACGGAGCCACGCTTCAGAATCAGTTAAACCAGATGCAGGAAATGATGAATTCCGAGATAAGCGAAGAAGAAATCTTCAGAAGAGGAATCAACGTAAATGCGCTTCGAAAAAGCGGATTAATTGCATAATCTGTTTTGGTGAAAAAGGGAAATTAGGGTGTTAAAATAGAATTATCAAAAAAGAGAGGAGTTAGTTTTTTATGACTAACAATTTTTGGCCCCTTAACATTCAGCATTTTGCAGAAGGCGGGGCGACCGGAGAAGGTGCGGAAGTAGGTCATCCGCAATCGGGCGAAAATCAGGTTGTATATGGGAAGCAGTCTGAAGAAAACGCACAAACAGGTGTAAAGCCTTCGACGCCGGAGGGCAAAAACGGAGCAAGCGAAAAAAATAATGCAGAGCCTTCCTTTAAGGAGCTCATTGAAGGAAAGCACAAGGGCGATTTTGAAAACGCCGTTCAGCATATTATCGGAAAAAGGCTTGCCCAGGAGAGAGCAAAGACACAAAAAGCAGTTGATGTTTCGCAGAAATTGATGGCGCGATATGGAGTTAACAGCATTGAAGATCTGAACAAAGTTCTTGATTCAGACGGTATGTTTGAATCTATGGCAGCGGAAAAGGGAGAAAACCCCGAAACTCTTAGAGAACTTGAAAACCTCAGATTAATTGCAAACAAATATAATGATATCACGCGCATCTCCGAGGCTGAAAAAAGGGCAAACGAGCAGATTGAAAGTTGGCAGAACGAGGCGAATGAACTTCGGAAAATCTATCCTGATTTTAACCTTGCTACAGAACTTGAAAACCCACAGTTCAAGTCCCTTATAAGCACGAAGAATCCTCAGTACCAGATAAGTATGCAGGAAGCGTACAAACTTGTACATATGGATGAATTCATAAAGGCTGCTGAAGCAGATGCCGCAAGCAAAATTGCAAAAAGTGTCAATGCAAGAACTGAGCGCCCCAGCGAAAACGGACTTGGAAACCAGAGCGGAGTTACCATCAAGGACGATGTGACAAAACTCTCCAAAAAAGACCGTGCAGACATCGCAAAGCGCGCAGCAAGAGGAGAAAAAATAGAATTTTAACAAATGCGTTTTGAAAAATGCATTTAAAAACGAAGGAGATGAAAAAATATGTTTAAGTTTAATTTGCAGCATTTTGCTGCGGGAGAAAATGTGCATACCACAAGCGGTATAGCAAACAACACAACGGGTGCAGTGTCACCTTACGGAGATGTCGGCGGACTCAGCCCCGCAATGAAGACGTACTACAGCGATTATCTTATTGATATTGCAGAACCTAAACTTGTGCATGATCAGTTCGGGCAGAAAACTCCGATTCCGCAGGGAAAAGGAAAGATGATTGAATTCAGAAAATATGATCCTCTTCCTACTGTTACAACACCCCTTGCGGAAGGTGTAACGCCTAACGGACAGAAAATCAATATGAAGACCGTGACAGCTGAAGTAAAGCAGTACGGCGGATATATTGAACTGTCAGACCTTGTGCTGCTTACAGCTATTGACAATGAACTTGTTCAGGCTACGAAACTTCTCGGCGGACAGGCGGGAAGAACTCTTGATACAATAACAAGAGAGGTTCTTGCCGGTGGTACAAACGTACAGTTTGCAGAAGGCCAGGTTGAGAAGAGAAGTGACCTTGTAGGCGGTAAGGAAAACGGAAACCACTATCTTACAGTTGATGCTGTAAGAAAGGCAGTAAGAACACTCAAGCGCCACAATGCTGAAACCATCAACGGTTCTTATGTTGGCATCATTCATCCTGATGCGGCATATGACCTTATGAACGATCCCAAGTGGCTTAACGTTAAGACATATTCTGACCCCGAAGGAATTTACCAGGGAGAAATCGGTAAGATTGAAAATGTACGCTTTGTTGAGTCAAGCGAAGCAAAGATTTTTGAAAAAGCCGGTTCTGAAGGTGTAAACGTATATTCAACACTCATACTCGGTGATAATGCTTATGGTACAACTGAGATAAGCGGAGGCGGACTTCAGCACATTGTAAAGCAGCTCGGAAGCGGCGGAACCTCCGATCCGCTCAACCAGAGAGGCACATGCGGTTGGAAGGCTACAAAGGCAGCGGTAAGACTTGTTGAACCGTATATGGTAAGAATTGAAACTGCATCGAGCTTTTGATGTTTTTCATTTGTTGATACGGAGTGGGGGAAACCTCCTCCGTATCTCCTCCACTCAATAAAAAAAGGAGATGTATAAAATGGCAGAAAACACAGAAAAAAAGGAAAAACTTGTTGAGGTAGAACTTTTTAAAGACAACAAGGACTATAAAGATGACCTGTTCGTGTGCATCAACGGACACAACAATGTTATAAAAAGAGGGGAAAAGGTAAAGGTTCCCGAAGCGTATAAGCTGGTTATAGATCAGTCTATTGAGCAGGATAAAGCAACGGCAAAAATGATGGATGCAAAATCCGATGAATATGCCGAAGAAACTGCAAGAAGATTCAACTAAGATGCAAGCCACGGCGGAATGCAGGGTGCAAATTCATTTTGCATTTTGTATTCCGCCTTTTTAAATGGAAGGTGAAAATATGACAGGCAGAGATATTGTGGAAAGTGTAAAAAAGATATATGACAGTGTAGGCGATGATGTTCTTTTCCGTGCAGTTGAAAGGCTTGAGAGAATGATTGAAAAGGCTGTCGGAGCAAAGCATAAAAATTTCGAAAAAGAGGCTTTATTGCTCGGATGTGGCGGAGGAGTAACTGACGGATATGACGATATGTATAATGCATACGTAAACCGTGAGGCGGCGCGCTCTATTGAAAACTGGGAATGCTACGGAAACTATGATTCTATTTTTGCGCTGAGATGGGTTGATTTCAATAAAGAAGTTGTAAGAACGCATAAAAGCGAGAAAAAAGAATTCGGCCCCGATTGGAGATGGTAAGGCATGAGGGAACCTGAAAAAAGGGTAAATCAAAATAATGGTGAGATTTCATCTGCGCAAGTAATATTTCCCGACAAAAAAACATTAGACGAAATAGTTTCTGATATGTTGAAGGAAATCGCAGATATAAAGTCTACACTGCAGAAAGGAAGTGGATAAAATGAGCACATTTTTTGACGAAAAAGCAAAAAGAAAAAAGAGTCCTTACAATACAGAGGACACATATGAACCGTATGCGGCAAAACCTGTAACGGCAGAAACTGCGACTGCAAATATCATAAAAAAAGCAACTGCACCCACTACTGTCGGCGGGTATGATATTGGGACAAACTTTATGGCAGAGTCTCAAAAAGCAGAGTCGGTGGGGAATTTCGGAACAGCAAAGGAAATGGAATATCTGCATAATCAGAAAATCGGGGAACTGGGACTACCGTATCAGACATCGCACAAATACAACTACCTCGATCCATACGCCGGAGATGTTGAAAGGGCGAGGAAAAAAATAAGCGAATTTGAGCCGTTTTCATATGATTATGAAACAGATGAAAACTATCTTGCTATGAAAAAACTCAAAGAAAAAGAAGCGCAAAAGGCATATGATGATGGATATGCTCAAATGTCAAGGGCGTTTGACGGAGATATTCCGGTGAATATGATAAACAAACTTCTTACAACAAAAAATGAAATAGAAGATTCGGCAGACAATTATATACCGCAATTAAGGGCGCTTGCTCACGATATGTACAGGGAGGAACTTGGTGACCTTTACAAAGAGTATGGCATTGCCGCGGATATGGCAAAAGAGGATTACGGCAGATGGTCTGATGAACTTCGAATGAGGGAAGAGGGAATACTGAATTCCATTGCCAAATCAGAAAGGGACAGAGCCTTTGAATACGGCAAGGAAAGAGATGCGATTGAAGATTTACTTCGCGAACGTCAGTGGAATTACAACATCGCATCTGATGTTGCTGCAGCGGATGCAAAAAATGCTCAGTTGGAATATGATATTTCTAAAGATGCACAAAAGAGAGAGGATGCAATCATAGATGCGGCACTCGAACTTTTTGCAAAAAAAAGATATCCTGACATAAAAACGGCATATAACGCTGTGAAGAGTTTATACGCGGGGGCGGCACTGCCGTCCTCCGCTACAGCGCCGAAAAACCAAAAAACGGAAACAAAAAAATCAGTTGAAACAAAATCCGATACTTCGGAAGAATATGCCGGTGAACTATACGTAGACGAAAACGGAAAAATACGGATAAGAGAAAAGAAATAATACATTGAACGGAGAGATGCGATATGGCAAAAAAGAAAACCTCTACAATAGACAGCCAGATATCAAAAGCAATGTTATCAAATCAACCTAACAGTATAGCCGATTTCAATAAACTTGCAACGAGTAAAGAAAGCAACGTTAAAACAGGGCCTGCAAAAAGAACGTTACCCGTTGTTAAAACATCGGAAGGCGACCTGAAAATTAATGCAACAGATGCGCAGATATCATCATTCCTTAAAGGTGAAATGGGGATAGTAAGCAATACAAAAAAAGAAGCAGAGCAAAGAGATGCGCAAAAAGATGCCGAAAAGGTTTTCAGGCTTTTTGGAGATAGGACACAGGTGAACAGCGATATAACAAAAAGCCCGATATACACAGGAACTGAAAAAACAAAAGCACCCTCCACAATTGTGGCGGGTGAAAATCTTTTTCAGAAGGCGTCTGAAAATTATGCAAAAAACCAAATTCTTAAAAGCCCTTATTACGGAAAAACATATCAGGAACTTTCTCTGATGAAAAATTCTGCAAATGATAAGGACGGGTATCAGATTGATTTGTGGAGAGTCGGCGCCGCAAATTCTTCAGAACTTGAAGAGATGCTTAAAGAAGCAGAAGAAAATTATAAAAAGTATTCTGAATTATATAAAAAGGCACAGGTTGAGGGAGCGGACAAATATGCAAAAGACGATGGAACGGATCCAATAGAAAATCATAAAAAGATTATATCCGGGTACAAGGAAAAAGAAGAACAGAACAGCAGCCTTATTTCTGCAATAAAAAACAGAATTTCTGAAGACAAGGCGGCAGAAGAGCAGAAAAAGAACTTTTTAAAGTGGGGCAAAATAGCGGTTGACAGCGGAAAAGGAAATGAGTATTCTCCTGATAATTCTGATTATGACTATAATGCCATAAACAGATACTTCGGTAATGGAAAGCCTGATGCGCAGGAATTAAGTTTAGTCGGCCGAAAAAATTATATGTATCTGAGCGAGGGCGAATTAAGACTGTATAATACTTTGCATAATGCCGATAAAAAAATGGCAAATGAATATCTTAAAAGTATGGGCAAAACCCTTGCAAAGAGAGCGTCAGATGCGGCAGTGGAACAGGCAGAAGACTTTGCAAGAAAAAGCCCTGTTGCGGGCGGCCTTGTAAGTGCTGCAGGTGACCTTGCCACAGGTGCGGTAAGCGCTATTGACAACATAGTGGATAAACTTATAAAGGGCGAAGTTGATACATACGATGCCAGTGGACGTGCTTCGAGAGTTTTTTCTGCAATGAGGTCTGCCGGAACTGAAGAAGTAAGGCGCAAGCACGGAGAAACATCTGCAGTAATTTATGACACAGGTATGGAAGTGGCAAAACTTGCTATGGATATAGCGCTTGCGAAGGGCATAGGAAAACTGGCAGGAGTCGCAGGTGCTACTGATAAAGGAATACGAAATGCACAGAGAGCAGTGTCATATATAAATATGGGCGGACGTGCGGCATCCGGAACGATGATATCAGTTGCTGACAGAGGAGGTAACGATGCGCAGATTATAACATCGGGAATTGCGAGCGCGCTTTTAGAAATAGGAACAGAAGCGCTACCGTTTGAACAGTTTTTGAATCCCAAAGTAACAAAAGGATTTATAAAAACAATAGGAACGTCTGCCACGTCATCGTTTGGATCCAATGCGCTGGAAGAAAGTGTTGCATCTGCGGGCAATATGTTGCTCGATGCAATCATTATGCAGGGGCAGAGCGAGAACGACATAAAACGCAGAGAATATGTAAAACAAGGTATGAGCGCAGAGGAAGCGGCAAAAAAAGTTCTTCACGAAAGTATTATACAAATTGCAACAGAGGGCGCTATGGGTGGCGTTGTCGGCGGTATAATGGGCGGAGTTACTGCGGGAAGTGCATATGCATCCAGAAAAAGTTATATCGCAAGAGAGGGCGAACGACTTTTACAAAACCCAAAATCGTTGAATATGATATTGTCTATAGGCATAGAAAACAAAAATGCTGATGCAATACGTGGCGCTTCGCAACTGATAAATGACGGAGCGGAGATAAGCAAAAAAGAGGCGGGCAAAATACTGGAATCTGTAATAACGGAATCAATATCCCAAAATGGCGGAATAGCAAATATTATAAATCTGATATCGGCTATCGAGGGCAGAGATGCAGAGTATATAGGCTCGCGCGAATCAATTGATACTGCGAGGGCTGTTATGCATTTTGTAAACGAGAGTGCAAATGATGCTGACAAAGCAATGCTTCAGCAAAGCAATGGTGCAGTGACTCTCCTTACGGCAATTGAGGGAGATGCAAAGGCGTGGAAAAGCATAAAAGAAGCAGCGGTTAAAGATAGTGAGTACCGCGCAAGCAGAGGCTTTGAAGAAATGCAGAATGCAGAAGGCGGAATGCAGAATGATGAGAGCATAACTTTTGAGAGTGAAAACAATAATACTGAAGAAAATTATGAAGAAGATCTTCCGTTTTCATTTGATGAAGAGGTTGCCAAAGAAAATGATGAAATAGAAGCGCCTGAAACGCAAATTGAAGAGGGTGACACCTCCGCCACAAATGAACTTAACATTCCCAGAGGAAGCGCGATTGAAAATAATATTGTGTCGGATGAATTTTCGCAGAGTTTGAAGGCAAACAATCCAAGAGCCTACAATAATATATCACGTATGGCGAAAAGACTAGGAATGAATGTAAGGTTTGTAAAGAACCTGACAAATGCCGAAGGCGATAAGGTAGACGGCCTTATAACAAATAATGGTATATTTATTGATGCTGATGCAAAGAATCCGGCAAGGTTTGTAGCAACACACGAGTTCGGCCACAGAATGAGGCAGGCCGCAGGCAAAGAGTGGAAAGCGTATACGGAGTATGTAGTAGAAACGCTTAAAAGAGAAAAGTTTTCTGACGGCAGCACAAAGTATGATACAATATTTGAAGAAAAGCGTGCTTCGTACGGGAAAGATAAGAGTGCAGACTACATAAACGAGGAAATCGCAGCGGATTTTGCAGGAGAACTTTTCAGGAACGAGGCAGAACTTGAAGCGTTTATAAGGAATGACAAACGCCTTGCACTGAAGGTGCGCGATATGTGGTACAAAATACTTGAAAGCCTCGGACTTCTTGATGAAAAGAAAAAAGCGCAGCAAATGTGGCTGAAAGCCTACACTGCTGCGGGAAAGAATGTGGAAGAAGGTAAAGTCGGGGATTATGAGGGGGGGAAGGCAAAAATAGTTACCATGTCTGACGGTAGCGGAAGGAAATATGTTAAAGCAACACAACGAGTTATTAAAAGCAAAAATCCAAATATGTGGGAATCTGAAATAATGAATTATGTCAATAGTGTAGTGCGTAATGGTGAAGATGTTGTTATTCCTTTGGATAACGAAGAAAGTATTTTTATAACAGGAAGAACTGCATGGAAACTTAGCGGAAAAGGAAAAGTTGGATATGATTATTATTTTGTAAAAGGAAATGCTGCTGGTGTAATAGATGAAATTATACAAATTTCCAAAGAAGTTGATTCGGCTCCTCCGTATAAGGAGCACAAAAATGGATTTGCTAAATATGGGTTTGACTACAGAATAGCATATTTTATGGATGTTGATGGAAAATATTATAAATTAAAGTTGTCTGTGGGGATAAATGCGGACGGGAAAGAAGCATACGACATAGAAAACATTAATAGGACGACTTTCCCAAGTCCGGGCTCAAGGGCCCACGCCTTTACGGCTGCAAGAAAGTCGTCCTCTAAACCAATGGTAACACAAAAGAAACCAACTGTCAATAATAATTCTATGCAGAAATCTGAAAATGATTCTCAAGAAGGCAGAAGCAGTATTCCCGGAACACGACTTTCTGATATCGAAGCGCGGCGCAGGGCGGAAACGCTTGAGGAAGAAAATAAGAGGCTGCGCGGTCAACTTGAAAACCTTTCTCTGCAACTTAATATTGCAGAGGGCAAAGCGCTTGATACAAAGGCGATAAAGAAAGCGGCGCAGGACATAAGGCGGTCTTACGGCTCAAAGATAAGTGTTGCCGCGCTTCATCAGGAACTTGTAAAGCTGTACAATTACATGGCTGGCAGGGATGTTTCTGCAGATGAGGTAGCAAGTCGTATCAATGCCATCGCAAAGAGCGTTATTGACAATGCAACTGAAAAAGTAGAGTCGAGCGAGTTTGCAGACTTGCTTGACACAATAAAAAACACAAGGATAGAAGTCCCGGAAAGTGATAAAAAAGATTTTGGAGATGGATATGAACATTTCCGAAAAAGAAGTATGGGAAAATTAAAACTTGTGAAAGACGGGTATCCGCTTGATGCATTATGGGACGACCTTGTAGACGAATATCCATATTTGTTTACTGAAGAATATGTAGGCAGCGAAGAGCGATTGAACCGAATCCTCGAAGTCAGAGAAGAACTGTTACCTGTTGAGGAAAACATCTATAAAACGGATGCAGACTTCGAGAGGGCTGTAAAGGCGCTTGAAAACGACATAATGGAAAGTTTCTTCAAAATTCCTGAAGGTGGCGACGGTAAATACGTATTCTATGACAAGCGTGCAGATATTGCAGACAAAATCCTGAAGGAACGAGAAAAAGAGTTTGCCGACAAGATTGCAAAACTTGATAGGGAATACACGTATAAACTGAAAAAGGCCGAGGAGCAGCGAGACAGATATCGCGACAGATTCTCAAAAGACAAGTTGAAAAAGAAAATCGACTCAGACTACAGGTATATTTCCAAAATGCTATTAGAACCTACCGACCAAAGGCACGTGCCCGACAGAATAAGGGCAGATGTGGCGGCTCTGCTTGACTGTTTCTCGTTTGAAACGAAGCATACCGACCGGTTGAGGGATGAAGGCAAAGAAATGGAAAGCGTGACAGCGGTGAAACTGTCAGAACTTCACGATGCGTACTCTGCAATAATGAAGAGAATATGGAATATATCTTCAGAAGACAAGGAGAACAATCTGCTTGATCAGATGCTCAGCGAAGACCTTCTTGAACTCAAAGAGGAATTTCCCGTAAACGAACGTGGAGAATTCAAGAGGATAGAGGATATGACACCTGTGGAACTGTGGAAAGTGTCAAATGTTCTGAAAGGAATTCACCACGCCATAACCAGTGAGAACAAGGCGTTCAATACAGCGGTTAAAGAATCAATATCAGTGCTTGGCGATGATGTGATGTCAGAAATGCGATCGGTGCGCGATTCGAGAAAAAGAAATAAATACAAGACTGACGAAAACAAAACACTGATTCAAAAAGCAGTCAGAAAAACGGGGGAGTTTTTCAATTATGAGAACGTGCAGCCGTGGGATGTGTTTCATCAGTTCGGCGGAACTTTGGAGCGCTTGTATATGGAAGAAAGAAAATCCTTTAACAGGCACATTAAAAACATAAGAAAAGCCTCCAAAATGATTGCCGATGCCACAAAGGGGATGAACCTTGAAAATCTTACGGGTAAGGATGCTGATGTAAAAGAGTTTACCCTTCTGGGAGGAGAAAAAATTCAACTTACAAAAGGAAAGGCAATGTCGCTTTATGCTTTGTATCGAAGAGAACAGGGAAGAAATCACATCTTATACGGCGGAATCATAACAAATGAAGCATCAAAAGATGCCGAAGGCGAAAAACGGAACGTACAGGAAGTTCACGAACTAAATGAGATTGATGCCGGAAAAATATTTGAATGGATAAGTGACGAAGAAAAAGCGATGATAGAAAAAGTCGTAGAGTTTATGACGAAAGAGTGTGCGAAGTGGGGCAACGAAACGAGCATGAAACTGTATGGGTATGAAAAATACGGTGAGGGATGGTATTTTCCTATAAAAGTTTCAAAGGCAAGCCTTCCAACATTCTATGGTGAAGGCGGAGAAGGAACCATCAGACGCCCGGGATTTGAAAACAAACTAAAAAAGAATGCCACGAATCCCATAGAAATCAATGATTTTTTTGATACGGTCACTGAGCACATAAACGGCATGAGCCTCTACAACACTATAGCGGTTCCAATGCTTGATATGGAAAGAGTTTTAAACCACACTCAATACATAACCGGTGAAAGGCCTGAAAATGTAAGAGGGGAAATTATAAGGACTTTTGGTGCGGCAGCGGAAAACTACATAAAGTTGTTCCATAAAGACCTTAACGGAAGCAGAAAGGCGCCAGATAAGGATAGTACAACCGAAACCCTTGTTTCAAATGTTAAAAAAGCATCCATAGGTATGAATTTGCGAGTGCTACTTCAACAGTTTGCCAGTATTGCCAGAGCATTGCTGTTTTTGAATCCAAAAGATTTTCCCGCCGTGTGGAAAGGCTTGAGTCTTATCGATGAGATGCAGGAGAAGGTTCCAATAGCATACTGGAAGAGCAAAGGGTTCAGGGATATTGGTACCGGAAGAAGCATGAAAGACGTAATACTTGACAGTGAATCTCTGTACGATAAGGTGGCAATGGGAGCATATGGAGTTGCTGATGATTTTGCCTGGTCAATTTTATATGGTGCTGTCAAGAATGAGATTAAGAGAAAAAATCCTGAAATAGAATATGAAAGCGCGGAGTTTTTTGAAAAGGTACAAGAAAGATTCGACTATATTGTTGACAGGAGTCAGGTTGTAGACAGTGTGTTTCACCGTACCGAAAATATGAGAAGCAAGAATCCGTATAAGAAGACTGCGACAATGTTTATGTCTGAGCCCCTTAAAACGTACAACATGTACCGCACAGAAGTTCTGGATGCAATGAGAGAAGGCAAAACCACAAAAAGGTTATCCAGAGCAACAGCAGTATATATTGTAAGCAACCTTCTTCTTGCCGTAGCGCAGGCTCTTCCCGATACGTGGAGGGAGGATGATGAAAAGAAACTCTTTGACGAAGAGGGGAAAGAAATCTCAGTTGCAAAAAGGTATCTAAAGAATATTTGGGAGAATATGGTTGACAATTCAAACCCCGCCACGTATATTCCGTATATCAAGGACATTGTATCTTTAATAAATGGATTTACTCTTGAAAGGATGGAATACAGCGGAATTTCTGATCTTATAACAATGTCAAAACAAATTCTTAATCCGAAAATAGCAATGCCTCAGAAAATAATTAATGTGGCAAGGACCGTGTCGGCTGTGCTCGGATACTCGTACGGAAATCTTATAAGAGATGCAAAGGGCATAGCAAGCAGTGTGTACAGAGCGTTTGGAGATGAGTATGCTGATTATATGATTGTCAAATTCAGTTGGAACGTTAAAAATCCTGATAACAAGGCAAAGTTTATGAATCACTACAAAAGGGCGCTTGCAAACGGTAACGGAGGAGAGGCTGCGCTTATTCTCGCGGATTATATGGCAGAAAATTTCAAAGGTCAAAATTTCAGGAGCGATAAAGCAAAAACCGTTTCTGATGAGATGTCCAAAGTGTACGAGAAAACAAAAAAGAGCAGTGTGCTTTACAATATTCCTGACCAGGAATTCGAACACAAGGGCGAAAAGGTAAAAATAAGCGACAAAGATTATCCTGAGTACGTTTCAGGTGCGTATGATATCCTATGGGATATGGCATATGAAATGGTGAAGAGCGAGGAATATGCATCTCTTTCCGAAGACGAAAAAGCAGAAGCATTCGGAGATTTGAAAAATTATTCTCAGAAAATCCAAAGGGAAAAATATGTAGATGGATATGAAATCGAAGGATGGCAAAAGGATATAAAGTCCGGAGAAATGACGTTTCCCGAACATCTGGCAGAAGGAAAAGCAAAAAGAGAGTATAATGCTACGCGGGATAAATATCTTGAAGAGTTTGATTTTGATGTAGCGGGGCTTTCGGAAGATGAGGCAGAAGCGTTTGAGGATTATTCAAAAGCAGCGGCAAGGTATTATGCGCAAAAAGAACATATGCCAGAAAAGGAAGGCGAAAGGTATATGCGCGTATATGATGACGAGTTATCTGAAGAGATGGGACTTGACGAGTTTCTTGAAAACCGTGCAAAGGCTAAAAAGACGGCGGCTATGGAGGATGGAAAGCCAAGTCTGAATAAAGATGAACTTATAGAATATCTTGAAAGCACCAATTACAGCAGAAGCATAAAGAGTGCATTGTTCAGTGCAATAGGAAACAGCAACTGGAAAAATCCGTATTAAGGACGAAGAGAGCGGCACGTGCTGCTCTCTTTTCTTTTGGTGAAAATAATAATTCCTGACTATATAATTTAATTATGACGGGAGGGAAGAAAATGAAGAATGTAATATGGACGCCCCAACCAAAACAAAAGATTTTTATGTCGAGGTTTGAAAAAGAGGCGCTTTACGGAGGCGCGGCGGGCGGAGGGAAAAGCGACTGCGCAATTGCCGAGGCACTGCGTCAAGTGCATATCCCGCACTATCGGGGATTAATTCTGAGAAAAACATATCCGCAACTTTCCGACCTCATCGACAGAAGCAGAGAAATTTATAAGGCATCTTTCCCGGATGCAAAATTAAATGAAACAAAACACTGCTGGACGTTCCCTTCCGGTGCGAAAATTTACTTTGGAGCGATGCAATATACGAAGGACAGAACAAACTACCAGGGTAAAAAATATGATTTTATTGATTTTGACGAGTTGACTCAGTTTACGTGGGACGAATACAGTTACCTTTTCAGCCGTAACAGACCGGGAGGACCGGGTACCAGATGCTATATAAGAGCGCAGGCGAACCCCGGAGGAATAGGTCACGGATGGGTAAAGGAACGTTTTATAAATGCTGCGCCCCCTATGACAACAGTGTGGGAGGAGCGGGAAATAATACACCCCGATGGGCAAAGACAAAAAACAAAACGAAGCAGAATATTTGTGCCGGCAAGTGTGTTTGACAACAAGATACTTATGCAAAATGATCCTGAGTATATCGCAAGCCTTGCCAATCTTCCCGAAAAAGACAGAAACGCACTTTTATATGGCGATTGGGACAGTTTTTCGGGTCAGGTTTTTACAGAGTGGAGAAATAATCCTGAAGGATATGAATCAAGGCTCAATACCCATGTTATAAACCCGTTCAGAGTTCCAGGCTCGTGGAGTATATACAGAGGATTTGACTTTGGATATGCAAAACCGTTTTCCGTAGGATGGTATGCAATTGACCACGATGGGCGGATGTACAGAATCAGAGAACTTTACGGATGCACCGGAACGCCTAACGAGGGTGTTAAGTGGGAAGTTTCTGCTATTGCGAGAAAAATAAAAGAAATTGAAAGTGACGACATAAATCTGAAAGGAAAAAGAATAAATGGTATTGCGGACCCGTCCATACATGATGAGAGCAGAGGCGAAAGCATTGGCGCAATGATGGAACGCGAGGGAGTATATTTCGAGCGTGGGGATAATACGAGAATCGCGGGGAAAATGCAGATACACAACAGGCTTGCATTTGATGAAAACGGAATACCAATGCTGTACGTATTTAACACGTGCAAGCATTTTGTCAGGACGATTCCTGAACTTATTTACAGTCAGACGAATGTCGAAGATATAGATACCGATGGAGAAGATCATATTTACGATGAATGCAGGTATGTGGCGATGGCGCATCCTATAAATCCGCCCGTAAAGAAAAAAGAAAATGATTATGCATATGATCCGTTGGATTTAAGAGAACAGGACCACGTGCAGCGCGCGTGGTATGAATAAGGAGTGTTTGAAATGTCTGATAACAGAACAAGAACGTCGGTGTGGAAAGGCCTGAACCGTATGCCCTTTATTGCAGACGGGGAAATAAGAGATATGAAGAATATGAGTTCGGATGCTTTTCCGTATCTGACTACGAGAAAAGGAAGAACACCATATACTTTTGATGCTTTTGTTCCATCTGCGGAAGGGGATGCTTACAAAGACGTTGAAGCGTTGCCTGATGCAAGCGAGCAGGAACTCGGAAACATATACAAAAAAGAAGGCATTTTTTACGAATGTGTTTTTGAAGATGATGTGTATTCATGGAAAGAAACAGTGCATCCAACGGTGTCAAAGAAGTTTGAACTTTCAGAGTTCCTTAAAGAGCAAAAGGGTATTTCCATCAAAAAGATTATTGAAGTAGCAGGATTTCTGGGAAAACTGGCGGCGCTATTTATGGCGGGGGACGGAACTATAAAATTATATTATGATGAAAAAGTGTGGGACGTAAATAATGTTACCACAGAGCCAGGTAAAAAACTTTCTATGGTGGGAAACAGGCTTATAGTCGGAGAAAGCGGGAGTTATTTATATATAAAGGATGGAGTAAGCACCTATACCGGTTCAGGGGGTGCCTTTGCAGTAACCATAGAGGCAAAATATGCCGATTATGGAAATAGCGGCAGGTACACAAAATGGAGCGAAGTAGAAGGATATGCTGATACCGGAAAGGCAACTTTTGAAATATGGGCGCCGAGTTTTGGTGGCGAAGGGTTTAAAACAGTATATGAAGGACTTAAAAACCCCGGAACAGATTTTTCTGTAAAGTTTAACGGTAAGACATATTATCTTGAAAGCGAAAGTGTAGAGTATGACGATAATCTGGAAATATATGCATGGAAGTCGGGGGGAAATTGGCACTATGATTATGCTGACAGATTATATATAAAAGCAAAAGGCGTAAAGGAAGATTTTTCGTGGAATAACAGAGGTAATGGTTTTTCGTTAAATCTTGAGTTTCAGTCTACTGACCCGCATTATTTTGACGTAGTAGCGTGGAAAAAAAGATTATGGGGATATAAAAACAATGTCCTTTATGGCACGGCAGCGGATATCTTTGATGAAGACGGACAGGTTGACTGGAACAGAGGCGACAACACATATCTGGAGGCAATATCTCAGCCCATATGGCAAGGCGCTGATATAACCGGACTTGCCGCACTTTCAGATGCATTAATATTATTTAAAGACGATAACCTCACTGTATTTACCGGGAATTACCCTGCCGTTATGAGTGGAAACACAATATCGTGTAGAGGCCTTCCTGATGCCAACAGGGACAGCGTGGCAGTAGGTAACGAGGCTGTTTACTATTTATCTACAGATGGAGTATATAGATTCAGCGGAGGAATACCTCGATGCATCAGCCGTAATGCGAAAATCAAAGGTACAGAAGCAGTAGGTATCAGTGATGGCAATAAATATTACTTATCTGTAAAAGATAACGGGAAAAATTATTTATATGTTTATGACGCAAATTATGATGTGTGGCATATTGAAGACGATATAAACATACAGAGTTTTACGATCCTCGATGGAGATATATACGCAGCGGATGAAACACAAATATATAATATAAGTAAAGAGCAGGAGCCGGTAGAGTGGGAAATCACTTTATGGTTTGACGAAGGAACTTACAAAAAAAAGAAATATAAAGAAATCTCTCTGAGGGGAAATGTCGGAAAATGTGAACTGCAAATAAAATGCGATGAAGACGAGTGGCGCGCCATCAGATGGAGCGAAGGAAAACTACATGCAAAAATATCTCCTAAATTATGCGAGGAGTTTATGATTAAAATAAAAGGTAACGGAATCTGCTGCATAAAAAGCCTTGATAGAGTATTTGAGGTGGTAGAATGAGCAAATACATATTGCCAAAGGGAAGAATTCCAAAAGCATTCAACCAGGAGATAGTTGATAAAAACGGGAAACTTTTGACGCGGGTAGGCAGTTGTGTAGCATGCACTTTTACAAAGATTATTGAGGTAATAAACTTCGTTAAAAGTGGGGAGTACATTGAACTGTCTAAAGGGTATATGTATGGTAGAAACAACTACGCAGGAAAGAAAAACCCGGGAATGAACGAAGAATACACTCTTGACGTGATGCGCATGCGCGGCAGTGTTCCGGTGAAAATGTGTGACGATTATGATGAAATCCCCGATATTGTTGTGATGCTTGAAAAACGCGCAGATATAAGAGAACTTGACAAAGCAGCGGAAGATTACAAAATTCAGTCGTGGGAGAACATAAGTTGCAATAACTCAAAAGAACGGTTTGAAAAGATAAAAGAATACCTGCATAAATACGAAATGCCACTTGCCGGAACGATTGACAGTTACAAGGGAGAACGGCATAGCGTTGTTATTGTAGGTTATGACGAAGACTACATCCTTTTCCACAACCACACAGGAGAGGATGCAGTCGAGAAGGTAAAGTATAACAAGTTTTTAAAGGCGTATTATCTTGATGGAGGAGTTGAAGAAATGAAAAAAATAGATGTAGAGCAATTTAAGTCACTTATAAATGGCTTAAATCTAAAACGAAAAATAACAAGAATTCAATTGCACCATACATACAGTCCTTCATATTCTGACTTCACAGGAGAAAACCACGAGAGGCTTCAGCAGGGAATGAAGAACTATCATATAAATACAAATGGATGGGCGGACATCGGTCAACACTTCACAATTTTTCCTGATGGAATAATTATGACGGGCAGAAGCCTTGAATCAAATCCTGCCGGCATATATGGTGCAAATGTAGGAGCAATATGCATAGAGTGTCTTGGGAATTTTGACAACGGCGCAGACATTATGATAGATGCGCAAAAAAATGCAATAGTGTCAGTTGTGAAAACCCTGATTGATAAATTTTCACTTGATGCAAAGGAAGATGTTGTGTATCACGCCTGGTACAGCAGTGACGGAAGAGCACTCGGCGATTATGTAAAAAGTGCCAGCGCAAAAACGTGCCCGGGAACAAACTTTTTTGGAGGTAACAGTCTAACGGCATACGAAAAGAACTTGTTACCGCTTTTAGAAAAAAACAACAAGGAGGAAATTGCGGTGAGAGAGACAGGTAATGATATTGTATGGGAACTTATGAATGGCAAGCACAAAATTGAAATAACTGAAGTGGAACGGGCCATAAAAGCCATTGACAATGCAAAAAAGGACATAAGGTACGCTTCACTGTATTGGATCCTTTATAAACTTGCAAACAAATAATGAGGTGTAATTATGAGCGATATGGCACAAATACCTTACATTGCGCATTTGGCAAGGATGCATAAAGCAAAAAAGAGGGAGCAGAGATTAAAAAAACTCATAATAATTACAAATGTATTTTGGATTGTAACGGTTGCGCTTTTATCTGCGATGAGGTGATGACGTGTACAAGGATGATGAAAAACTAGAGAAATACCCCCGGGCCTTTTGGGAAGATGCTATCAGACAATGGGTGAAAGATGAGCAGGCAAGGTATGCGATAACTCGCAATTTTTTGGACCGCGCACCGTATGAATTGATAGCGGAGGAACTTGACGTTTCTCGCGGAACTGTTTACAACAAAATATCAAAGTATTCCGAAATCCTATTTGCGCATGTAAATTGATAAAAACTTAATAAAAGATTGTAAAAAAATGAGTAGTTTCTTTTCTCGTGAAACTGCTCTTTTTTTTGTACACTTTTTTCAGGAGGTGAGAATATGAATTTCGCTGAACTTATAAAAACGGATGCAGTGCTTTCCCAGCACGATTTTGAAACAGTGTACAGCATTATATTGAGATTATTGGCTCTGGGGTACGTAATGGGTAAATAAACAAAGTCGCGACTTGTTTATATAAATCAAAGAGAAAAGAGGGAAAAAGTATGGAGTATGAAAACAAATTTGCATCAAGAGGCGTTGCCGGAAGTGGCCTTGGATTGGGTATCGCAGGAACTGCGCTTGGCCTTCTTAACGGAGGCTGGGGGAATTTGCTCGGAGGAAACTGCGGATGCAATAACGGATGCTCAGAGAATCATCTTGTAAACCGTTATGAACTCGGCCTGGAGCAGGAGGTTTCCGCAAAGGACAGCGAGATTGCTCTGCTAAAGGCCAATACCTACAATGACCAGAAATCGCTTGAACTGTACAAGTATTTTGATGGTGAGGTTAAGAACATTCGTGGCGAACTTGCAGCGCAGGCTGTTAAGAATGCACAGATTGAGGGAACCTTTGCGGTTTTAGGCGAACAGCAGAAGGCTCTTAAAAATGAGTTTATGTGTGCGCTTAATCGCGAAAGGGATGAGAGATGCTGCGGTGATAACTCGATTATCACATACGCAAACGCTACATTCTACCCCAAGATGGTTGCAGGAGTAACAACCGGCACGGAAACCACTCCGCAGCCTACATACAACCCGGTATATAACTGCGGATGTAATTGCGGCAGATAATCAAAAAAAGGGGGCGGGGAATCCCGCCCCTGATTTCTTAAAAGGAGAGATAAATTATGATGTATAAATTTGAACGAGTTATAGAAGGTCTTTCGAAATATATAAGCGATGAACTTTACCCCGACATGAACGACTGGCAAGAGTTTATGGCAAGAGTTGTTGTCGGTAGAATTTTGAACAATCAGGATCAGATAAGAGACATTATTTCAAGCAATGGCTTCATCCGCACGTTTGGCATTATAGACAAAGACGGAAATGTGGATGTTGAAACTCTTGCAGAGGATATAAAGAGAGAAATTTCAAGAAAAGAAAAAATAACTCTTGAAATACCGATGTTTGGAAAAATCACGTTCAGGCCGTCTGACATAGATGTGATCCATAAAAAAATAGCAGGAGAGGTGAATTCGAACAATGAAAGTTATTAAAAATCTTGTTGATTCAATAAAAGAAGAAGTTTGCGGCGCCAAAGAGTATGCAGAGAAGTTTGTGGAAGCAAAGGCTAAAGGCAATATACAAAAAGCAAATCGCTACCACGAAATGGCGCATGATGAATTAAAGCATGCAATGTACCAGCACGAGTGGGCGGTTAGTGAAATAGAAGAAATTTCAAAAGTTTTTGTGCCTCCTACAGAAATGATGGAAGAGTGGGAAAAGGCACACCGGGAATATGTAGAAAAAGTAGCATGGATAAAAAAGATGTTAGAGATGTAGGGTTGACTATATTTTGACTACTTTTTGACTACTTACTATAACATATTACGGAACATTTTGGAACGTTTTGGAACACGCAAATAAATAAGAGAAACCGCTTAACAAAGCCGTTTTAGGCTATATTAAGTGGTTTGGTTTTTTGCGGAGAAGGAGGGATTCGAACCCTACTCTGTTTGGCTTAACAAATAGAGTTGCGGGGGTTTTGACTACTTTTTGACTACTTCTAGAAATTTGCCACGAAATAGTCTGTGATTTTTTGCGTGTTCTTTTGGAGTGCCGTTTCGGATAAATGTGTATAGATTGCAAGGGTAGTGTTAATATCTTTATGCCCTAACCACCTTTGAGCAGTTTTTATATCTATACCTGCATCAAACAATATTGTCGCATATGAATGGCGCAATTGATGAGGTGTACACTTTATGCCGACCTTGTTCTTATATCTGTTCCATGTATCTGTGAGGTTGGAATCCGTAAAAAGAGAGCCCTTTGCATTTGGGAATAGATATTTATTATTCATAAGAGGAATTAATAGTTTAATGAGTTTGGGCGGAATGGGGATGCTTCTGAACCCCGCTTCGGTTTTCGGGAAAGGTTTTACTTGAGGTCGCCCCTTGTCCCATTCAATAGTTTTGTCTATGTTTATACAGCCGTTCTTTATGTCTACGTCTTGTGGAGTAAGCGCTGCAGCTTCGCCTCGTCTGCATCCTGTTACAAGAAACAAATAAGCAAGAACACCCATCAAACCTTCCGTGTTGTTTCTTATTATTTGTTCGTCTTCATCACTTGCCTTTTGGCGTTTGTTTTTGATTTGTGTAGTTTTAACTTTTATTTCTGAGCAGGGATTGTGTTCAATTTTATTATACAAAACTCCATAGCCAAGTATAAGTCTTACCAATAGGACACGATTTTTTATCGTTTTTTGAGCATATTCTTTTTTTATTAAGGAATCAATATATTCTTGGATATGGTATGGTTTGATTGAACCTATTGTTGTTCCCTTGAAATACTTGACTGCGGCATTATAGCATGGACGATACTGCTTGAGTGTATTGTTTTGCATTTTTGGGAAGTGTTTTTCTTTCCACTCTTCCGCGACGATTTCAAAAAGATCAGAGTTTTTTTCCTCTTCTTCAAAGTTCAGCAGATAATCATTAAATTCCTTATTGGCAAGTCGTTCTGTGGCAGCGGTGCTGTAAATAAGTTTGGATTTGCCGTTGGGGAGCGTTATTCTTTTTTGCCATCTGCCATCTGGTCTGCGTTTCATTGCATATACTCCTTAATTTTTGTTTCGAATTTTTCAAACATGCACTCTGCTGTTTCAGGTGATATCGTATCTTTTTGAACCATATCATAAAGTATATTGTGAATATACTGTTCCACCCATCTGTTTTTTGACTTTATTTTCTTTTGGGAGAAAAAATCGCAATTTAATTTTAATATTATAGATAATATTTCCCTTACATTTTCTTCAACGGGGTCAAACCGTTCTGAAACGTATGTTACTCCTATAGCGGAGCGATAATTTTTTAAAAAACGGCTCCGCGCAAAAGGATTGAAAAAGAAAGGAAAAGCCTTGCTGTGGTCTGCTATTAATGAAATACAATAGTAACTCCAGCATACGTATAAAATAAACCCGAAAAGCATAACTGTTTTCCGGGGAGAAAATTTAACTAAAGGCGTGTGCGAAAATATTCCTATAAGAGAAAAGAAGGTCAATATAGTTATAAATATTATTGAACGCTTTTTTACAGCGCAGTTTTTAATTTTGGTATCATTATCGCATAAATCTTCCAAAGAAAACCGTCCATGTCTTGAAAATGAATAAAACACATTGAGTTCGCATGAAAGAAGAAAACTCTTAGTTTTTATTTTGTGAAAAATAATTCCTATTAGAAAATAAAAATTCAAACTAAAAATGGCTATAAATGTATATTCTGCAAAATCTGATATATAAATAATCAAAGACTTTAATGTTTCAGAAATCCACAAAATCATATAAATCTCCTCTTACTTGATAATATTGATTAGGCATATGGAAAGTACGCCTATAATTACGAGTGATACGAAAAGCAGAACTAAAAATACGAAAGATAGTGCAAATAGTTTTAAAAGCCAAGTGTTTTTAGCGGATATTTCTTTATCCATTCGTGATATAAGTTCTCGAAGTGCGTCGCATACTCCACATTTTGAGGGAACTGGATGTTCATTTATGATAAGTTCCTGAGCAGCGGTTAACGCTTCCGTGAATTCTTGTGTGGGCGCGTGCGGAATCTCGTCTGAATTTTCTATGACTTCCTTAACCTCTTCTATTTTTTCAATGATTTCGTTTTTCAGTTCCTCTTTTTCAATTGCTTCAGGAGAATAAGCGCCGATTCCAAGCAGTTCGTCGACAGAACCGTTCCAGGGATTAATCATCTGCTCGAGGGTATAAACACCGATGTCCTTGTGGTCGCCTTTCAATGCTCGGACAATAGTGCTTTTTGATACGCCGGATGCTTCGGCCCATTTATCAGCCGATTTGATTCCGTTTCTTGTCTTGAATTCATTAAGCCTTTGAGTTATCATCTGTGATTTTTTCCTTTCATATATGAGTGAATTTTGAGTTCTTGCATGAATTTTGGCGTGCCATATGTTGGTATTGCGTTTTCTCTCTGCTTTCTGCTAAAGTAAAGGCAACAAAAAACGAAGGGAAGAAAACTAATGAAACAAGTGGTAATTGATGAAATAGTAAGAATGTTAAAGGAAAGCGAAGATTTGGAAATGCTAAACTTGATTTACATTCTGCTATTGAAAGCATCCAAAAATGCTTGAACTGCAGAAAGTTGTTCCGGAGGAAGTGCTGAGAGCGTTTCGACAAGGCTCAGGAAGTCTTCATCAGAACGAAGGCGCAGAATGATGTCAGCAATGGCATCATTCTTTTTTTCCATGTTTTTATCATCTGACCAACCTAATAAATAAGCAGGGGTTGTTTCCAGGGCCTTTGCAAAAAGGAGTAGTTTTGACTGCACCATCCCATTTGCGTTTGATTCTACCTTTGCTACGGAAGAGCGCGAGGTATATCCTACTTTTCGTGCAAGTTCATCTTGAGTCATGTTTAACTCTTCTCGTCTGCGTCTAATTCTTTCTCCAACTTCCATAATAAAACACCTTTCTAAAAATTATATAGGTAATAATAGCACGGGCGTGAATAAAAGTCAACAAATTTTTATTTTTTTATAAAAAAATGTTGACATATTCTCACGGCGATGCTATACTTTACGTGTGGTGAGAAATTCTCAACAAAGGAAGGTGATAATATGACTAACTGCAAAAAACTCAACGAAAAAATAAAAGAGTCCGGTTATCCTATAAAAATAATAGCATCAAAATCAGGAATGACTACTCAATCGCTACATAATAAAAGAACCGGAAAGAGAGAGTTTACTATAAGAGAGATGCTTTCTTTGTGTGAAGTGCTTTCTATTCCTAAATCTGAACGTGACGAAATTTTTTTGAGTTAAAACGTGAGAAATTCTCACGAAGAAAAGCGCGAGGAGGTGATGTAAGTGCCAAGAGAAAAAGAACATTTCCGCGAAGTGTTAGCGGACATAGTAGAGGTTACGGGAAAAAGAGTTCTGGGAGTAAATGACATAATGAAGTATTTGCACGTAGGCAGGAACAAAGCGATTGTATATCTTGACGGTGGTAAGAATATAACGGCGCATAAGTTTGCGAGCCTGCTGCTGTAAGAAAGGAAGTGAAGATGTGATGATGTTTGGAATAATAGCGTCAATGCTTTTTGTTGCAGACTGGATAGGACAAGGGCGCATAAGTCCTTGGTTAGGATTGTTCGTACTCTGCGTGTTGGTCAATAACGCATTGGAAGAAATATATCAGATAGAAAGGAAGAAAAAAAATGAAAAACTACATTTGCATTAATGGGGTAAAGACAGCAATTACACAGGAGCAGATGGAAACACTGAAAAGAGCGTTGTCAGGTGAAAAAGAGGGAACCCTTGGGAGTGTCCCTGTGGGAGAGACTTTCAAAATTGGAGAGTATGAGTTTATTGCGCTCGAGCATTCGGAAGGTACAACTAAGGTTATATTGAAAGATCTCTTGCATAAAGATAAGCAGTTTGGTAAGTGCAACAATTACGAGGGTTCATATGTTGATGATTGGTGCAATGATTTTGAAATTGAAATTGCTGGGGTTATCGGCGAGGACAATCTCATTGAACACACGGTAGATCTTACATCTGATGACGGACTAAAAGATTACGGGAAAATCAAAAGAAAGATGTCCCTGCTTACTACAGAACTTTACCGCCGATATGTAGAAATTCTGGACAAGCATAAAATAGATGATTGGTGGTGGCTCGCTACAGCATGGAGCACACCGGCACATGGCAACAGTTCGACAGTAAAGTGCGTTTCGCCCGATGGCTTCATTTTCAACCGCAGTTACGACTTCAATGACGGCGTTCGTCCGTTTTGTATCTTAAATTCTAATATCTTTGTATCACGATAAGGAGGAAACAATCATGAAGGAAATTAAATTAACCGAGGTTATAACAGGAAAAACATTCAAAATAGGTGATGTTGAGTTCATCAAGTTTGCAGAGGAAAACGGAGAGGTTACTGCGGTAGCAAAGGAATGTGTTTTCCGTTCGCAGTTTGGTAAAAATAACGACTTTAAAGAAAGCGAAATTCTCAAAAGGCTTACTACAGAATTTCTCCCCAAGATTGCAGAATCAACAGGCGAAGAAAATATCGTCGCACACAGAGTAGATTTAACCAGTCTTGATGGACTTAAAACCCATGGGGAGACCGTGTGCAAAGTAAGTATCCCCACCTTTGATTTCTACCGTGCAAATGTAAGCATCTTTGATAAATACAAGCTCGATACATGGTGGTGGCTTGCTACTCCCGACACCACTTCAGAACATTTAAACAATTCGTGGATTTCTTGCGTTTCGCCCGATGGCGACATTTACATCAACGATTACCACGGCAGTATCGGCGTTCGTCCGTTTTTGAAATTTGTATCTTCTATCTTTGTATCTGTTGAGGAATAAAGTATGTCAGACACAAAACTGAAGGTTATCGTCAAGGCAAAGGAACTTATGAAACATACATATATACTTACATCTAATGCGAACAGGTATCCGAAGAAGTTCAGACACTCTCTTGTGGACAGGATGCAAATTATAAGTATGAAGGTATACGAACTTTTGCTTGAGGCGAACAGGATAAACAATCAGACCGAAAAGAGGATTCGATGTGAAACAATAACCAAAGCCATAATGAACTGTGACAAACTACTTACATACATCGAATTATCAATGGAATTGAATGTATTGAACCCTAATTCAGCGGCATATTGGTCAAAGATGGTGTCTGATGTTAAGTATATGGCCATAGCCTGGAGAACGGCAGAAAAGAAATAATTTAATTAGGTTGTGCGTTGTATTTTTTCTTGCGTTTCGCCCGATGGCAACATTAACAACAACAATTACAACAACAATAACGGCGTTCGTCCGTACTGGTGGAAAGTCAGACAGAGTAGGCAAAAGCCGAAATCAGAGCACCACATCAAAAGAATGCACAACCTTTCTTTGAAAAAAAGATAAACAAAAAGGACTGTGTTGTATGACCGATTTTGAGAAGGTAATTGATTTTAATAATATGTACAAGGCCTACAGAAAATCAAAATGCGGCAAGGGATATAAAACAAGTGCTGCACGATTTAATATTATGGCGCTTGATGGCATCAACTC
>JAZOXE010000031.1:0-10777 GCA_045659525.1 Faecousia sp.
GCATTGAGCTGGTGGGTACGGAGGTCAAGTCCATCCGGGCCGGAACCCTGAACTTAAAAGACGCATGGTGCGGCATCAAGGACGGCCAGCTGCTTGTGATCCAGCTGCACATCTCCCCTTACGACCACGGTAACCGCTTCAATGTGGACGCCCGCCGCCCCAGAAGGCTTTTGATGCACAAACGGGAGATCATGCGGCTTTACGGCAAGGTCAAGCAGGATGGCTATGCGCTGATCCCGTTGTCTGTTTATCTCAAGGGCAGCTTGGTAAAGGTAAAGGTCGGCCTGTGCAAGGGCAAAAAACTCTATGATAAACGACAATCCGCTGCGGAAGCTGACGCCAAGCGACAGATCGAGCGGGCTATGAAAGAGAGGTACTGATATGAATCCTACATTTAAAATCACTATGGAAAACGGCGGTGTAATAGAGGGCGAACTCTACCCCGATATTGCGCCACAAAGCGTGTATAACTTTATTGATTTGGCAAATCATAATTTTTATGACGGTCTGATTTTCCACAGAGTCATTCCCGGTTTTATGATTCAGGGTGGTTGCCCTGAAGGAACCGGTATGGGTGGCCCTGGCTACTGCATTAAAGGAGAATTTTTCTACAATGGTGTAAAAAATGAACTGCGACACAAACGAGGCGTACTTTCCATGGCCCGCAGTCAATCTCCCAACTCTGCCGGTAGTCAATTCTTCATTATGCATGAAGATGCCAAACATTTAGACGGCCAATATGCTGCATTCGGTAAAGTTACTTCCGGTATGGACGTCGTTGATAGCATTGCTGCAACAAAAACTGGCTTCCAAGACCGTCCTATCCAGGAGCAAAAAATCGCTTCCATTGCGGTGGATACACACGGTGAAACATACCCGGAACCGAAAAAACTGCAAGATCCTTACGGAAGATTTTGATTTATCCATGGGGCGCTATGCGCCCCATAACCCACCTTATATGGGGCCGTACTGGTTTCGACGGGGGTAGTGAGGTTAGATAAGCGGGCCGTGGCACCTGACCACGATAAAACGGGTAACTTTTAAATTTAACTGACAACAATACTGTCAAACTGGCTGCCTAATTAGGCGCCCATCCTCCCCGGAAGGTCCACGAGCCGGGCTTGGGTGTGATTTGAGTGGAGACCGTGCGTATGGTAAGCTTTGCCCATACCACGCATAATGAAGCTACTGATTTTCGAAGAATGTTTGTTTTCGTCGGATTGAGGGAATGTAAATAACAAACTGCGCCCGGAGAAGTTCTCTCCAAGTTGCTTTCGGACAGGGGTTCGATTCCCCTCGGCTCCACCAAAAAATAAAACACACCCATATGGGGTGTGTTTTTTTATGAATAAAGAATCAAACCATTTTAATACAACAGACAGTCAAACTGTTGCTGCCACCGGCTCCATCAAAAAAAGCCACCTGTCCTAAAGCCTTTGTGTGCACTTATGTAGTTGAATTTCTCCTATAGATACGGTATAATAATCAAAAAGGAAAGGGGTACTTACTATGACCAAATATTCTATCGGTATTGATTTTGGAACACTTTCTGCCAGAGCAATTCTTGTGGATACAGCAAACGGTCAGGAGATTGCCAGCGCAGAATGTCTTTACCCCCACGCCGTACTGCACCACACATTGCCTGACGGTACTGTACTGTATACAAACAGTGCATATCAGCACCCGGCAGATTATTTAGAGGCACTGGAAAACACTGTAAAAGGCGTTATCAAAAAAGCGAACGTTGCACCTTCTTCCATTGTTGGATTGGGACTTGATTTTACTGCCTGCACAATGTTGCCGGTGGATGAAAACGGCACGCCACTGTGTTACAAATCGGAATTTTTCGGCAATCCTCACGCCTACGCAAAACTTTGGAAACATCACAGCGCGCAACCGGAAGCAGATGAGATCAACCGTTTGGCAAATCTGCACGAGCAGTCTTGGCTTTCGATTTACGGAGGTAAAATCTCCTCGGAGTGGTTATTCCCCAAAATGCTGGAAACCCTTCACAAAGCGCCCCAGGTGTTCCACAGCGCCGCTTACTTTGTGGAAGCCGGTGACTGGATTGTTTGGATGCTTACCGGCAACTTTGTGCGCAGCAGTTGTATGTCCGGATTTAAGGGTATGTGGAACAAAAACAGCGGATACCCGGATAAAACATTTCTTAAAAATTTAGCGCCGGAGTTTGAAAACATTACCGAAACCAAACTGAAAGGTGACATCCTTCCCACCGGTTCAAAAGCCGGCGTTCTGAATAAAAATGGTTGCGAACTTACCGGACTCCTTCCCGGCACCGCAGTTGCCGTACCCATTATCGATGCCCACGCATCCTTACCTGCCGCAGGCATCTCTCAAGGTGGCAAACTGATGCTTATTTTAGGCACATCTTCCTGCCAAATTGTGTTAGACAAGGAAGATCATATTGTAAACGGCATTTCCGGCCGTGTTGCTGACGGCGTTCTTCCCGGCTTTGTTGCATACGAATCCGGTCAAGCGGCGGTGGGTGACTCCTTTGATTGGTTTATTAAAAACTGTGTACCGGCTACCTATGTTCAGCAGGCAGAAAAGGAAAACAAGAACATCTTTGCATATATTACGGAATTGGCAGAAAAACTACCGATTGGCAAAAACGGTCTTGTTGCTCTTGATTGGTGGAACGGAAACCGTGTTCCTTATGCCGACGGTGAACTGACCGGTGTAATGGTCGGTCTCACTTTGGCTACTCGTCCTGAAGAAATGTACCGGGCCATTTTAGAGTCCACTGCATTTGGCACAAAGGCAATATGTGACCTTTACGAAAATAGCGGAATTCAAATTGATGAGGTGTATGCCTCCGGCGGCATCTCCCAAAAGAATCCCTTTATGATGCAAATGTACGCCGATGTATTAGGTAAGCCCATCCATGTGCCGAAAATGAAGCAAGCCGGCGCAATGGGAAGCGCTATCTTTGCCGCTTACGCCGGTGGCGTTTACAGTGATATTTCCACCGCAATAAACAAGATGGTTAACCTCAAGAAAACCGTTTATATTCCAAATAACGAAAACACTAAACAATATATGCCGCTTTATGAAAAATATCTTTCCCTTTCTCGCTATTTTGCGCTGGAAAATCCAGGACTAATGAAAAATAAATAAACAGAAATGGCATACGTCTCTTAAAACTATAATATAATTGGGAATCCACCGAAAAACCGGTGGATTCCCCTGCTTTACTTGACTTTTTATAGAAAATAATGCATAATTGCTATGTTTCTCCGTATGAGAAAGGAGTGCCCATATGAAGAAAATATCTTATGCATTGTTAATATCCGTTTTTCTATTTATTTTTTCTGCTTGTGGTAAAAACAGTCAGAACGTCACTACAACTGCAAACCTATCCAAAGAAGAAAAGGCCATTGTCATGTATAATCATGAAGTTTCGCGAATCAACGCTCTGACTTCATTGAATATCACCTCGAACATACAAAAAAGCACGCAAATTGCAGATAGCGTATTTCAAGAATACATTACGCAAAAGTTAGTGTGTTCCTCTATTGGCAGTGAAAAATTTACTGCGGCATTGAAGGAAGAAATTTTAACCGGCCAGCAAAAAACCGAAATCAACCAATTCTACTTAGGCGGCAACACCTATTTATCTGTTGACGGCGGAAATTTTTACGCTGCATCCACTGTTGAAAACTTTCAAAAAAATTACATACCGGCAGTTTTACTGACAATAGATAAATATCGGAATGTCGATGTAGAACCATCTGCCGGCAGTACAGTGTTGCACCTGTCCGATGCAATACAGGGAGAAGATTGGTGCTTACCGGAAAACGCCACCCTTGAGGTCGCATCCGGACGGATCGCTTTGAACGAATCCGGACAATTAACAGAAAGTGTTTACTCCGCAATTTATACCATTGACACTTATTCTATAAGCATTACGGTTACCTCCACGCCGGACTTTACCCAGCCTTCTGAGGCGCCCGAATTGCCAGATGTATCGGTATATAAGCCAATACAATCCGTTATGGCGCCGCGTATATTAGAAGAATCCTACGGATATCTTTTACAAGCGGCGGAAATCACTTCTCAACTCACAACCAATGTTAAAAGCGAAGCATTTGGTTTGTCGCACACACGATCTTTCTCTGTATCCATAAAGGGCGCTGAAGAAGATTTGAGTGCGCAAATTGAAACCCAGGTGGAACTTATCGATTTCACGCGAGAAACAGATGTTAGTCAAGCCAAACAAACAGAGAAATTTGAAAACGGCGTCTATACACTCAGCACTGATGATGAGGAGAACAACTCCGACGCGTCCGTAACTGCGCAGGATATGAAATCCTACTGTCAAGATATTCTGATAGGAAACATCATACTGCCAAAACACATATTGGATGCAACCGTCACAGAAGAAGCGGATGCCTATCGCCTGGAATTTACCGGCTCTGACGAATTGGCGGCAATTATTACCAATAACGCATTTCAATCCTTGTACAGCAACCCCGAAATTTTAGATAAAATTTCCACAGTTTGTGAAACGCAAGCGCTAAAGTATTTCATTGTAATTGACCGTTACACCGGGCTCCCACGCAGCGCTGGGTTATCCTTTGAAGGCAGTCATATTATTGAGGACAATACATATTCCCTTACATATACGACTGACCAAACCTATACTTTCCCACTACAAGGAAAGGATCCTGCGGATACTACACAATGGAATACTGAAAAAACGAAATAAAAAGAATTCCCCATCAACCAAATGCCATCACAAGCACTTGATTGATGGGGAATTTGTTTATTTATCTTCTTTATCTTCCGAGCCAATAGACATAATGTCATACGGAGTTGTTTGGTATACGAAATAGTTCAGCCAGTTGGAGAACAGCAAATTCGCATGACCGCGCCACCGAACAAACGGTTCTTTTGTTTCATCATCATTGGGAAAATAATTTTCAGGAATGGCAATAGGAAGTCCTAAATTTTTATCCCGCAAATATTCAGTTTTCAGTGTTTCCGAGTCGTACTCGGAATGACCGGTCACGAAAATCTGACGCCCGCGCTTGCTCATAACCGCATATACGCCGGCTTCCGGAGAAGATGCCACGATCTTAAGTCCGGGAACTTTTTCAATATCTTCCCGATAGACAGTGGTATGCCGAGAATGGGGTACCCAGAACGTATCATCAAAACCGCGAAGTAAAATTGACCGTTTATAATCGGCCTGATGCTCATAAACACCAAAAAGTTTGTCTTTCAAACGGTGTTTCTGAATGCCGTAGTGATAATAAAGACCTGCCTGCGCGCCCCAGCAGATGTGGAATGTGCTATGGACGTTGGTTTTACTCCACTCCATAATCCGGCACAGTTCCGGCCAGTAGTCAACTTCTTCAAACTCCATATGTTCCACCGGCGCACCGGTAATTACCATTCCGTCAAATTTACGGTCTTTAATCTCATCAAAAGACTTATAGAAATTCAGCAAGTGGTCTTGAGAAACATTTTTTGAAATGTGGGAAGAAGTATGCACCAATTCTAACTTTACCTGTAACGGTGTGTTTCCCAGAACTCTTGTCAGTTGTGTTTCCGTAGCAACCTTTGTGGGCATCAGATTCACAAGTACGATCTCAAGAGGTCGAATATCCTGACTGGACGCCCGGTTTTCCGGCATTACAAATATATTCTCCTGTTGCAAAATACCAGCCGCCGGCAAGTCGTTGGGTATTTGAATAGGCATCGGACATAACCCCTTTCTGTTTTTTGCCTATTTTACTAAAGAAACCTCACTTTGTCAATTCTCCAACATTCACAAGTTCCGCACCGGGATAATAATGGGCTAAAATTTCCTGATAACTACTCCCCTGCGTCGCCATTGCTTCTGCCCCGTACTGACTCATACCTACCCGGTGACCGAAGCCTTTTGTTGTCACCGTTACGGTATTACCCAATGCTGTAATGTAAAATGATGTCGATGGCAATTCCAATAAACTGCGCACTTGCAGTCCGGAAAAAACTTCTTCTCCAATCTTAATAGAATTAACCCCGCCACCAGTTGTGTAAGTAATATTAGAAATCATTCCCTCCGGTTTGTCAGGTATAGTAATACCCAACAGACAAGAAAATTCATCTAATGTAAATTTTACGGTATCTGTATAATGGGTCGCAAATTCTTCTCCGGGACTTATAACGGTTTGCAAATACGGAATATCAGAACCCCAAACCGCAAGCGCATCCTCTGTTCTCCCTCCAGAACAAGAGAAATAAGTGGCTTCAATATAGTCGCCATTATAAATAAGTACCTGTTCAACCGTTTCATTTACTGCTTTTTTTACTTTTTCAAAGGATTCCAACGACTCTCCTCTGCCCAAGAATAATTCCTCATCGCAATACGCTTGACAGCAACCGGGATCTGTACAAACACCGCCTCCGTGTTTATCCCCACTTTTCATACGCTTAAGGGTATACGTCCTTGCCGCTACCGCCTGGGCTTTTAAGGCCTCTTCACTAAATTGTGCAGGCATTTCAGCAAGGACAACACCGGTAATATAATCGTTTAACGTCATTTCTTGACCATCTTCTCCTGTATAGACCATCACTTTTTTCTCATTCGCAGAAAGTGAAACTGTAGGCTCTGTCGTTATACCACCGTTTGCTTGTGGATCAACAGTTTTCATAACCGACAACAAAATAATCGGAACAACAATAGCAAGAATACCGGCAAACAAAATTTCATATAATGATTTTTTCATACATATCACCCACATACATTTTATCAGCACATACTTGCCGAAAATGGCAGTTTTTGGAACTGCAGAAAACTTTTCTCCCCTTGACATCAGTATTGGCTGCAAGTATAATTTATTGTAGAAAATTATCGAAACGGAGATTATTATGAAACGAGTATTGCGTATCGTATTACCCATCGTTCTGACAGTGGCAATCTTGCTGTGTACGGCGTGGTATCTGTTTATATATGACCGGGAATTTACAAGAGATATGCTCTTACATAGCGCCAGATATTTTGAGTCTAACGGCAGCCACACTACAGCCTCTTGGTTCTACGATTTAGCATATAAGCAAACCGGCGATAATGATGCTGTTGCTATTGAACTTGCAGAGCAGTATGTTGAAGTTGGCAATTTTACACGAGCAGAGTACACCCTTGCAAAAGCCATTGAAGATGGTGGCTCAACGGAACTTTATATCGCTTTGTGTCAAACTTTTGTTGCACAGGATAAACTGCTGGATGCCGTGGAACTTCTGGACAATGTCCGCAATCCGGAAATTACAAAACAGTTAAATGCACTGCGTCCTCAGGCCCCTACTGTTGCGCCGAATCCCGGTTTTTACAGCCAGTATATCAGTGTCACCATTACCGGTGAAGGCGGTACACTTTATGCAAATACAAATGGACATTACCCCAGTTTGAAAAAGGACGAATACACCGCGCCGATCACATTGGTAGACGGTGAAAACATCATTTATGCGGTTACGGTAAACGAAGAAGGAATTGTCAGTCCCTTATCCATCTTCGGATATACGGTTGGTGGTATCATTGAAGAGGTAAAATTCGCTGATGCGCAAATTGAAAGCGCCGTTCGTGAAATTTTAAATGTGAATGAAAGCAAAGTTCTTTATTCTAATGATTTGTGGAAGATTACGGAATTTACCGTTCCGGACAACGCCACCTCTTTTGCCGACCTTTCCTATATGCAGTTTATGACTTCCCTTTCCATTAACGGCGGTCCTAACGGACAACTGAACAATTTATCACAGATGGTGAATTTAACCACACTAAACATTCAGAATCTGTCCATTCAGGCGGAAGAACTGCCCATCATTGGAAATCTACCTATGCTGGAGAATTTGACCTTGTCCAATTGCAGTCTTTCCACTACTGCCGGTTTGGAAAATGCCAAGAAAGTTGTGACCCTGGATTTAAGTAACAATACAATTCGCAATATTTCAGCGCTGGGGTCTATGAAAAGCCTGGTAACGTTGAATTTGCAGCACAATGCGCTTACTGACTTGACCACGCTTTCCTCCCTGACCGGTATTACGAAATTGGATGTCTCTTATAACACGTTGACAACCCTTTCACCTATTTGCAATTCCGGTGGTCTTGTATGGTTGGATGCCAGTCACAATTCTCTGAAAGACTTATCCCAGTTAGGTGGGCTTACAGGACTGAACTATTTCTGGGCAGAAAACAATTCCATTACAGATATTTCCGGTATTTCCCAGTGTACAACTCTGGAAGAAGTAAACTTGGGAAGCAATGAAATTACCGATGCTTCTGCTTTGGCAGGTCTTTCTACCATTACAAAACTTAACATCTCCCACAACAAATTGACAGCATTACCGGAATTTAGTAAAGATTCAAAACTTGTTACCATCGACGCATCCCATAATCAAATTTCTTCTGTATCTCCCCTTTCCGGACTTGGCAGACTGAATAACGTATATATGGATTATAACGAAACGCTATCCTCCGTTTCTGCTCTTGCAAAATGCCCGGTTTTGATTCAAGTGAACGTCTACGGCACAAACGTTAAAAACGTTTCGGAATTAACAAGTCAGAGCATCATTGTTAACTACGATCCCACTTAAAAGCAAAAGAGACTGTAAGATTTTTCTTACAGTCTCTTTTTATAACTGGGAAAACACACTACCTAATGATTGATGAAGAACCAAATCCGCTTTTGAATCAAACGGGGTTTCATCCCGATTGATGAGAACCAAACGGTTGCCGTGATAGTAATTAATTAGCCCTGCCGCAGGGTAGACAGTTAAACTGGTCCCTGCCACAATCAGCATATCTGCGCTTTCAATTGCACGGACACTATCGTCCACCGTTTTACTGTCTAAGGGTTCTTCATAAAGCACAACATCAGGTTTAATAATTCCATTACAACTGCACCGGGGAATACCCCGGGCTTTTTTTATATATTCGCCGGGATAAAATTTCCCACATTGTTGGCAGTAATTTCGTAGAACACTCCCATGCAGTTCATATATACATTTACTTCCCGCCTTTTGATGTAACCCATCAATATTCTGGGTAATTATTGCTGAAATTTTCCCTATATTTTCCCATTTTGCTAAAACATAATGGGTAATATTAGGGCTATGGTTAAGAGGAAGCATCTTTTCTTTATAAAAGTCAAAAAAGTATTCCGGGTTTTCTTGAAAAAAACTATGACTGATAATTTGTTCCGGTGGGTAGCGAAAGCGTTGTTGATAAAGACCGTCTACACTACGAAAATCCGGTATCCCAGACTCTGTGCTAACGCCTGCGCCACCAAAGAAAACAATCCGATTACTTTCCTGAATCCATTTTTTCAGTGTCTCCATTGCCATACTCTTCCTCCAACTGCGCCAGAAGTTTCTTGTCTGACTTGGATGATAAATCCAATTTCTCATACATATCTGGTCTGCGCTGTCTTGTGCGGAGAATTGCCTGCTTTCGACGCCACTGGGCTACTTTCTCGTGATTGCCGGATAAAAGTATCTCCGGAACCTGCCTGCCATGCCATGTTGCAGGGCGACTATACTGGGGGTATTCCAACATTCCGTTGTAGTGGCTTTCATCCTCAAAGCACTCCGGATCTGCAAGTACGCCGGGAACCATACGGCAGACGGCATCTGTAACCGCCATGGCGGCAATTTCGCCCCCGGTTAACACGAAGTCACCTAAAGATATCTCCTCATCTACACATTCGTCTATGAACCGCTGGTCAATGCCTTCATAATGGCCACAGACAAGAATCAGGTTTTCACATTTACTTAATCGTATCGCATCTTGCTGACGAAAGGTTTTTCCGCACGGTGACATATAAACCGTATGCACCGGGCCGGCACACTGGTCACAAACTGCCTCCCAGCATCGGTACAGAGGGTCTGCCTGCATAATAGCGCCACGACCGCCGCCGTAAGGATAATCATCAATCTGACACTGCTTACTGGCGGTATAGTCTCGTATTTGGTGCGCCGCAATATGAATAATTCCACGTTCCTGCGCCCGTCCCAGAATACTGTCTGCCAGCACGTCTGTCAAGGACTCGGGAAAAAGCGTCATAATATCAATTCTCATTACTGCCCATCCCCTCTATCAGGGCAACCTGCATTTCGTTTTTATCCATATCGATTTCTTTAATGAACTGTTTTACCGCAGGAATCATATATTCCTGCGTGCCTTTCACCACATAAACCTTATTTCCCGGGTAATCCAAAACTTCCTTCACTTCTCCCAGAAATTCTCCGGAAGAATAAACCTGCACTCCCACAAGTTCAGCGGCAAAAATCAAGTCTTTCGGTGCGTCTTCCCGATATATATTCACGATTTTACCACGGAGGCCTTGCGCCTGCTCTATGGTGTCAACACCCTGCAATTTCAGCAAATTACAGGTCTTTTGAACTCGACAATTTTCTATTTCATACGTCTTTGCGTCAATAATCACCCGGTGAAACTGACACAAAAACTGGGCATCATCTGCCCAAGGCAACACTTTCAATTCTCCACGCACGCCGTGGGTTGTTACAATTTCTCCTGCCTCTAAATACTGTAGTTTCATATCCTACCTCCAAAAAACGAGAAATGCGTGGCGCCAAGCGTCACGCATACCCGTTTCAATCCACGATATCAACCGTGATTTTTTCGCCCGTGCGCTGAGCAACGGTTTTTATAATTGTACGGATCTCTTTTGCGATCCGTCCTTGACGGCCGATTACTTTACCCATATCGCCAGGGGCAACACGAAGTTCAAGTACTGTGCCATCCTCTGTCGGA
>JAZOXE010000032.1:0-3014 GCA_045659525.1 Faecousia sp.
CCGGCTTTGACCTGCATAAACAGTTTTTCCATCAGTTGCGAGGTCTTTTCCGGCAGGTAAACAAAACTGGTGCCGTTTTTCAGAATTTCTTCATCGGGATAGGCGGCAGGATTGTTTACGGTTTCCGCATCCAAAAATTCTTTTGCGGCGGACAGCGGCGTGGAGTAGCACACCCAATCCATATTGGCTGCGGCAATTTCCGGCTGGCAAAGGAAGTTGATAAAGGTCTCTGCGGCCTCTTTCTCCTTGGCGCATTTGGGGATACACATTGCATCAATAAACAGATTGAAGCCCTGCTCTTTCGGAAGGTAGAATGCCAAATCTTCATTTTCTTCCATCATGGTCAGGCAGTCGCCCACATAGTAGGCGGCAATCCACGCTTCCTCTTTTTCCATAGTTTCATAAATCTGGTCCATAACATACTGCTGAAGCACCGGCTTTTGTTCAGCCAGTTTTTCTGCGCAGGCAGTTAAAACTGCTTCGTCCGTTGTGTTAACGCTGTGGCCCAGCAAATATTGGGTAATGCCGAAAGCATCCCGGGAGTTATCAAACATCAGGATTTTTCCCGCATATTTTTCGTTCCACAGAAGTTCCCAACCGGTGACATCCGCCTCATCTACGTACTTGGTGTTGTAGATGATGCCCACCGTGCCCCAAGTGTAGGGAACGGAGAATTTGTTGTCAGGGTCGTAGTCGGTGTTTTTGAAAGTATCATCCACATATTGATAGTTAGGGATGTTGTCAAAATTCAGTTCCAGGAGCATATCCTCCTGAATCAACCGACCAATCATATAGTCCGAGGGAATCACCACGTCCACGGTGACACCGCCGCCGGAGAGTTTGGAGTACATAATCTCGTTGGAGTCGTAGGTGGAGTAATTGACTTTGATGTTGGGGTATTGGCGCTCAAATTCCTCTATGATATCCAAAGAATCGTCACTGCCGTCGGCAATATACTGCCCCCAGTTATACACATTGAGGGTGACTTGCTCTCTGCCGGGGCGGAAAACCAAAAACAGACTGCCCGCAACCAAAATCAGAGCCAAAGCGCACAGACAAACCCGTTTGGCAATCCGGGCACCCCGGCTTTCCTGTTTCACGGTTTTCTGGGCTTTTTTCTTTTCTCCCCGCAACTGCAAAAGGTTCATTCCCACCATCAAAACAAAAATCAGCAAAAACAGCAGGGTAAACATTGCGTAAATCTTCGGCTGCAGCGGTTTTTTTACATAGGAATAAATTTCCACCGGCAAGGTGACAAAATCCATACCGCTGACAAAGTAACTGATAACGAAATCGTCCAAACTCATAGTAAAGGACATAATGGCGCCGGCGGCTACACCGGGCATAATTTCGTGCAGGGTTACCTTAAAAAATGCCTGGACGGGGGTGCATCCCAAATCCATAGCCGCATCCTGTAACGCCGGGTTCATTTGGCGTAGTTTCGGCATAACATTTAAAATGACATAAGGCAGGTTAAATGTGATATGGGCAATGAGCAATGTCCAGAATGTTAAACTGTCCCGCTGGCCCAAAAGGTTTGAGCCGACAAAGATAAACAAAAGGGAAAGGGAGATGCCGGTGACAATATCCGGGTTTGTCATAGGGATATTGGTCAGCGTCATTACCGTGTTGCGAAGCCGGGGTTTCAGCGCATGAATCCCGACGGCGGCAAAAGTACCAAAGGCAGTGGCAACGATAGTAGCCAAAATGGAAATCAGCAGAGAGTTTCCTAAAAGCCCCAGAAGTTTTTCGTCTTGAAACAGTTCCCGATAGCGGTTTAAGGTAAAGCCTTCAAAAACCGTCAGGCTGTTGCCGGAGTTGAACGAGGCAACAATGAGCACCGCCATAGGGACATACAAAAAGGCAAAAATCAGCACGGTAAAAATGCGGTTTGTTCGTTTCATACCACCACACCGCCTTCCTCATCCGAGCCAAAGCGGTTCATAATACCGGTGCAAATAAATACCAAGAGCATCAGCACCAAACTCAGCGCCGCGCCCATATTGGGGTTATTGGCCTGCTTAAACTGGCGCTCAATTACGTCACCGATAAGGACGGTGTCGGTGCCGCCTAATTTTTGCGAGATGTAAAAGGTGGAAACCGCAGGCACAAAAACCATAGTAATACCGGAGAGAATACCCGGCATAGAAAGGGGCAATACCACCCGGGAGAACACTTGCAGAGCGTTGCACCCTAAATCTTCCGCCGCCTCAATAAGGCGGTTATCAATTTTTACAATAATGGCATAAAGGGGCAAAATCATATAGGGCAGATAGTTATAAACCATACCCAAAATCACAGCCCCCGGGGTGCGAATCATAGAAATGGGAGCAAGGCCCAGTTTCTCCAGTAGGGTGTTAATAATACCGGTGTCCTGCAAAAGACCTACCCATGCCATCGTCCGCAGCAAGAAACTCATACACATAGGCAGCATTACCAGAACGTATAAGAGTTTTTGTACTTGGGGGGGACGGTGGGCAATAAAGTATGCCACCGGATACCCTAAAAGCAGGCAAATCAGCGCCGACACCAATGCGTAGAGAATGGAATCTCCCAGCACCGGCAGATAAAGCCCCAAATCCTTTATGCTGGCAAGGGTAAATGCGCCGCTGGAGTCCGTAAAGGAATAGTAGACCACAACCCCCAAGGGAATCAGGGTAAAGGCTACCATCCACAAAATGTACGGCACACTCAAAAGCGGGGAATTATTCTTCTTCATCGGCGGCATCCTCCGTCAGTTCGTCATACTCTGCAGAGTAAGAACTGTAGTCACCAAACATACCGGAATACTCGCTTTTATGCATAATGTGGATGTCTTCAGGATTTAAGCGAATGCCGATGGTTTCTCCTTCACCGTGGAAATCCGTAGTTTGAATGAGCCATTTGAAACCGTGGAAATCTACGATAATATCATAATTAAGACCCTTAAAAGTCACGTTTGTAACGGTGCCCACCAAATGTCCCTGACCGGCAGGCACAATGTCAATATCCTCCGGACGGATAACCACATCCAC
>JAZOXE010000033.1:0-7905 GCA_045659525.1 Faecousia sp.
TAATACCACGCCGTACGATAAATTGCAGATGGACCTGATGTACATAGCAAATCCCAATTTTGTAGAAGATCTGCGGATCATTTTTGCAACGATTAAAATTTTGTTCCTTCCGGAAAGTACCGACGGCATCGCCGAAGGCCAAACGACTGCAATGTCCGGCATCGAACAGGAAGAAAAAGAAAAGGAACTGCAAAACGTATAACTTCAAAGAAATAAAGAGAGAGGACACAGAGAATGCGGCAAAAACTGGCATATATCATCAAACGATATACCTGGGTGCAGTTTTTTTACCGGGTTATAATGAGCTTTGCGTTCCGTATTCTCGGCTTGTTTGTAGGAAGTGATCCAAAACTGGTGTTATTATCCGCGATGAGCGGCGATCAGTACGATGGAAGTCCCCGAGTTTTGTTTGAAAAAATGCGTTGCGACCCCCTGTTTCGAGATTACCGGTATGTGTGGGCGTTTTCCCATCCAGAGCAATTTGTGGTGGAGGGTGCAGACACAGTCAAAATGGACTCCCTTGCATATTTCATTACTGCCTTAAAAGCCAAAATTTGGATTACAGATGTGAATATTGAGCGGGGGTTGCGATTTAAGAAAAAGCACACTATCTACCTGAACACTTGGCATGGAACCGGACCCAAAAAAATCGGTGGCGCGGTGAAAGGGCGAAAGGATTATGACTTTTCCCATGTAGATATCATCTGCGTGGATGGGCAGTATTTTGCCAATGAAATGCTCTATTGGTTCAATGCAAAAAAAGAAAATCTCCTTTGGTGCGGACGCCCTCGGGAAGATGAACTGCTGACCTTTACTCCGGAAGACCGGGAAAAAGTGCGGCAGGAACTAAATATCCCGGAAGGGAAGAAGGCTATTCTTTATATGCCTACCTGGCGGGAGTACCCCATCGCGCCTCTCGATTACACCCTATGGGAAGACGCTTTGGGTGACGAGTATGTTGTGCTTGTCAGATTCCATCATTTCACCCATCAGGAATTGCTGAAGCGGGAAGATGGTTTTTGGCGGGAAGTTTCGGACTATCCCAATGTCAATAAACTGTATTTGGCGGCGGATATTTTGGTGTCCGATTATTCCAGCGCATTTTTTGATTACGGTTTGTTGGGCAAGCCGATGATCTGCTTTGCCTATGACTACGAACAGTATTGCCGTGTTACCGGTTTGCACATGGATATTCAGACAGAATTTCCCGACGGATTAAAATACACAGACGAGAAAGTTGTTTTTTATATCCGCGATATGGATTATGAGGCTGCCAGTCGAAAATGCAAAGCCTATTGTGACAGCTATGTGCAGCACCCGGGCAGCGCAACGGAAGCATGCATCCGGCGGCTAAAAGAGTTGATCGCGTAAAGGACGATAGGGATGAAGATACTGCTGGTGACCAATAAAGTGAAAACTTATGCATTGGGATTTCGCAATGTGATAGAAACGCTGACAGAACTGGGTCACCAGGTGGTCTGGGCGGCGGATTTCTCCGGGTTTGCCGGCGATTTGTCAGAAATTCCGTGTATGCAAAAACAAATCCCCATCCACAGCAACCCGATGAAACTTACAAATCTTCAAGCATTGAAGATGATCAAAGACATTATCACTCAGGAAAATATTGAGGCGGTACACTGCAGTACACCCATCGGCGGTATGCTGGCAAGATTGGCAGCAAAACAGAAAGGTGTCAAAAAAATCATTTATGCAGCCCACGGATTCCTGTTTTTCAAGGGAGCGCCGCTGCTTAATCGCACGGTTTATAAATGGCAAGAGCAGTTAATGGCCCGCTGGACGGATGTGCTCATCACAATCACCGAGGAAGACCGGCAGGCTGCCGGGAAATTCCGGCTGCGTAGCGGAAAAGAACCCTACCTGGTTCACGGTGCAGGCGTGGAGAACAGTAAAACTGTGACAGTAGATAGAAACCGAAAAAGACAGCAACTGGGAATCCCGGAAGATGCCTTTGTGGTGCTTTCTGCCGGATTTTTGAATGAAAATAAAAACAACCGTGTCGTGATAGAGGCGGTTAAGAAATTGCACAAAACCAATGTGCATTATGTGATTTGCGGTGAAGGTAAACTTCGCACAAAATTGGAAAAACTGGCGGCGGACTTGGGAATAGAAAACCAAGTGCATCTGCTTGGCTATCGCACGGATATAGCGGAGATTATGGCTACAAGTGATCTGTTTGTAATGCCGTCCTTCCGGGAAGGTGTGCCAAGAGCGCTATTAGAAGCTATGGACGCGGGGATTCCTTGTATTGGTTCTGATACCCGAGGTATTCGAGAGCTGCTTTCTAAGGAGGCGCTTTGCGATCCGAAAGATGCAGCCGCGTTTGCTGACAGAATCGTTTGTGTAAAAAACGGCGCTCCTTGGGTTAAGGACAACCTTCAAAAAAATCGGGAAACCGCAAAAAAATACAGTAAAGAGCAAGTGCGACAAGAATTGTTGGCTGTTTACCAGGAAGTGTTGTAACGAAAGGAAAGAAAATGGGCATTCAGAAAGTATTTTGCAAGGCCTTTGTGGGCGGTCAATGGTTGGTTGCCTATCGAGATCTACAGAAAAATACCGGTTATCAATATGCCCAGGAAAACCTTCCGGAAGGGCAGTGGGTAGCAGATCCGTTTTTACTGGAACATAAAGGGAAACACTATCTGTTCTGCGAGCAGTATGAGACCCAAAAGAATAAAGCGGGCATCGGCTATTTCCTTTTTGAGGATGGGATTCCCATAAACAAGGGCATCGTCCTGCAGAAACCGTATCATATGAGTTACCCGTGCTTGTTTACATACAAAGATGATGTGTATATGATTCCGGAAACGGCGGTCAATCAAACTGTGGAACTGTATCGGGCAACAGATTTCCCTGAAAAATGGGAGTTAGATGCTGTCTTGGTGGAAAATGTGCGATATATGGATTCCACTGTTTTTGAAAACGAAGACGGATGGCATCTTTTTGCTTATGAAAACCGGGGGAAAACGTGGGCGCTCATCGATTTTGCCCTGAATATGGAAGAAAAATCTCTGCAAAAATGCAGTGAGAAAATATATAAAACCAATGTTGGCAGACCGGCAGGTAACCTGTGGCGGGAAAATGGAAAACGATATCGTCCTGCCCAGGATTGTACAGAAAAATATGGCAAGGCTCTGCTGGTTTATGAAGAAGAAAACGGACAAGAGTGCTTGGTGAAGAAAATCGGCGCTGAGGAAATTGGTTTAAATGCGCAAAGAATCCACACCGTGAACCGGAACAGTCGGTACGAAGTGGTGGATTTGTTCCGGGAGCGGTTCGATTTGCTCCACGGCTGGAAAATATTTAAACGTTCGGTTTTAAAAAAATAAGAAGATAGGAATGCGGTTATGGCAAAAGTGCTTTTTGTAATGAAATATCCGCTGGTAGACGCTTATTCTCTGAAGAATAAGTTTGATGGCCAGATGCGCGGGGCAGAAGCCTTGGGCCACGAAGTCTATTATATGGGTTATGACCGCAAATGCACATATCTGATCCACCGGCAGCAGAAAAAGGTAATCAAAAAGATTTGGTTCGGTAACTGGAAGCAGTATATCCATACCAAAGCCTTTATGGATCTATACGACTCTGTGCGCCGGGTGGTAAAGAAGGAAAAGTTTGATGTTGTCTATCTGCGCCGGTGTCCCTTGTCTTATAATGGCTATCGAATGTGTATGGATATTGTCCGCAGCGGCGCAAAACTGGTAGAAGAGATCCCCACATATCCAGGTGGCGGCGAAAGACGGCAGGGTACTTTGCGGGAACTGTTTTTGGATTATTCCCGCCATTGGTGGCAAAAGGTACATCCGCATTTGAGCCTTTACACCCTTATTGGCGACAAGGAAAATTTCATCGGCGAGATCCCTGCGATTAACATTGAAAATGGCACAGATGTGGATCTGTTTCCTATGCGGCAACCGAATTTTGATAAAGAAAAAATCCACCTGTTGGCACTGGCATCTATGAGTACATGGCAAGGCTACGATAGGATAATTAACGGTATTGCGCAACTGGATCCTTCGGAAAGAGAGCAAGTGGTCTTGCACATGGTCGGTGGCGAAGGAAATGGCGGCTTGGCGCAATGGACAGCCTTAACAGCAAAACTGGAACTGAAAGACCAAGTTGTTTTTCACGGAGTGAAAACCGGTGCAGAGCTGGATTTAATTTTCAACCAAGCAGATGTTGGCATTGGTACGCTCGGTTTATACAGAAAGAATTTTACGTACTCGTCCATTCTGAAAATACGAGAATACTGCGCAAGAGGTTTGCCATTTGTTTATGCAGGGGATGATCCTGCCTTTTCCAGTGCATTACCCTTTTGTGTGCAAGTAACAAATGATGACACGTTGATTGATGTCCGTCAAGTAATTGACTTTGCACGAAAAATGCGAAGCATGCCTGAAATACCTGCACAAATGCGGCAGCACGCAAAAGAGAATATGACCTGGGAAACCCAAATTAAGAAGATTATGGATAAATTGCAACACCACTAGAAATACAAATTAGCAAATAGGAGGAAGCGATATGGAACAAACTGGGTTAATCAGTATTATAATGGCGGCCTACAACGCAGAGAAAACCATTGCTATGGCTATTCGCTCCGTCCTTGCCCAAACCTACACGAACTGGGAACTGATCGTTATAGACGATTGTGGAAAAGATGACACGGTGGCTGTTGTCCGAGAATTTGAAGACCCTCGAATCCGATTAATCCATAATCCCTGCAATAAGGGCGTTTCTTATACCCGCCAACATGGCGTGCAGGAGGCAAAGGGTGAATGGATTGCTATTTTGGACAGCGACGATGCTTGGGAACCGGAGAAACTGGAAAAGCAGATGCGGTTGGCTGCGAAAAAAAATGCCAATCTGGTATTTACAGCGTCTAAATTTATGGGGTTTGATGGGAAACCAATTCATTGGGTTCTGCATGCTCCAGAGGAAATTGATTATCGTCGCTTGTTGAAACAGAATCTTGTGTCAAATTCTTCTGTATTGGTAAAAAAAGATCTCTATAAACAACATTATGTGATGGGTGAATGTATGCATGAGGATTTTGCCTGTTGGCTGAATATTTTGCGCAGTGGCGAAAAAGCTTATGGCATTGATGAACCATTACTGATTTATCGACTGTCCAGCACATCAAAATCCGGAAATAAACTTAAGGCAGCCAAAATGAACTGGAATGCTTATCGCGCAGTGGGACTGAATATAGTCCAAAGTATTTATTATATGGCATGGTATGCCGTTAAGAGTCTGCTGAAATACCGGCATCTGCGGTAATGCAAAAAGAAAGAGGAACGATATGATCGTTATAAAACTGATTGGCGGATTGGGCAATCAAATGTACCAATATGCCTATGGATTGCAACTTGCAAAACAATACGCAGAGGAAATTTGTTTTGATACGGATTTTTACCCAGAAGGCAAGCCGTTGGCATTATATAATCTGAGTATTCCAAAGTATCCTTTATGGGATCAATGTCAAATTCCTGCAGGGGAGCGCCGGAGGGTGAAATTGGCGCAAAAGGTATTTCATGTTCGGCAAAAACTGATTCGCATTCTCGGCAAAACAGACCGCACGGGCGATAAATTGTTTTGTAAGAGCGCCCCAAAAGGATACTTGTTTAATTTTGATCCGTATTACTACGAGATTGCCAAAATTGATGCAGAAAACAAGTATATTTATGGATATTTTCAGGGAGAACAGTATTTTGACCAATGTATTCCTGAACTAAAGGAATACTTCACTGTTTGCCGTGAAATGTCTGAGGTTGCAAAAGAATACCAAGAACAGATTCAGAAAACCAATGCAGTTGCCTTTCATATTCGATTGGGAGATTATAAGAACGCTGCAAATGTGGATTTGGATGTTTGCTCTGTTGCATATTATAGCCGAGCTATTGAACATATTTGTGCCAATGTAGAGGAGCCTACATTTTTTGTTTTTACAAACGATGCGTGCCGAGCAGCAGAAATGCTGCAATTCCCTGAAAAAACGGTGTTTGTCCAGGGAACAAAGGACTATGAGGATTTTGGATTGATGAAGCAGTGCAACCACTTTGTGCTTTCTAACAGCACTTTTTCTTGGTGGGCGGCCTATTTAGCGGAGAACCCTGAAAAGATCGTAACAGCACCGGAAAAATGGCGACATTCCGAGAAAGATGAGCCTGCAATCTATATGCCCTATATGACCAAACTACCCATAGGGGAATGACAATCTGTTGGGATAAGGAGACTAAAAATATGCGGTCAAGTTTACCGTTATTTCTTTCACAATCTTATAACGATACATGGGATGACTATGTCCGTAGTTTGAACCGTCCGGGGTTCCCAGTGTGGGATTATGTGATCATCACTGCGTCCAACGAGCAGCAGGCGTTGTCTTTTCGGGCGCAACTGGCGGCAAGAGAGACGTTTTTGCCAAAGCATACCCATTTTGCGGTAATCCCTGACGAGGGAGGAGAAAGAGTAGGTTCCGGCGGCGCGACATTGAGCGTTATTCGCTATATCCGTCAGCGGGAGCAGTCTTTTGATGGTCTGCGGATATTAGTGATCCACAGTGGTGGCGACAGTAAGCGTGTACCTCAGTATTCTGCGCTGGGTAAATTGTTTTCTCCTGTGCCCCGGGTGTTGCCTGACGGTAGACGGTCTACACTGTTTGACGAGTTTATCATCGGTATGTCTTCTATGCCCGGACGAATCCACGGCGGTATGCTGTTGCTGTCCGGCGACGTGATGCTCTTATTTAACCCCTTGCAGATTGATTATTCCGGTGTAGGCGCGGCAGCGATCTCTTTTAAAGAACATGTAGAAACCGGCAAAAATCACGGTGTATTTTTGGCTGGTGACGATGGGAATGTGGTCCGTTTTTTGCATAAGCAGACCGTAGAAAATCTGCGCGCCTGTGGCGCTGTCAATGAGCGGGATTGTGTGGATATTGACACTGGCGCAGTGATCTTCAGCAGCGCGATGCTGGAGTCTTTGTATGGGTTGATTCCGGATGAAACGTCTTATCGAACCTTTGTGAACAGCAATGTGCGGTTATCTCTTTATGGCGACTTTTTGTATCCCCTTGCCGGCGAATCCACACTGGAACAGTTCTACAAGGAAACACCGGAAGGCAGTTTTACAGAGGAACTGCATCAGGCTCGCACACAAGTGTGGAATGCTTTGCGCCCTTATCGGATGAAAGTCCTGCGTCCTGCACCGGCTAAGTTTATCCATTTTGGAACGACCCGGGAAATTTTGAATCTGATGAATTGTGGTATCGAAGATTACAAAGTTCTGGGTTGGTCTAAGCAAACGGCCAGTAGTGTAAGCGGCGATACCGCGTGCTACAACAGTGTTCTTTCCAATAAGGCAAAAATTGGAAAGAACTGTTATTTGGAGACATCCTATGTCCATTCCCGGGCAACAGTGGGAGATAACACACTGCTATCTTACATCGATATTCACGATGAGACCGTTCCTTCCAATGTGGTTTTGCATGGATTAAAACAGCATGACGGCAAATTTGTATGCCGAATCTACGGCATTTACGATGACCCGAAGAAGAATATGCTCTTTGGCAAAAAATTGGAAGGCGAAGACTTGTGGGACAGCGCGGACCATTCTTTGTGGAAAGCCAAACTGTATCCGGTTTGCGATACGATTCCAGAGGCGATTGCTGCGGCGCTGAATGTATATGGGATTTTCAGTGGCGAAGGCGGCAATTCGCAAGTATGGAAGAATGCTGACCGCAAATCTCTTGCAGAGGGGTTCAACAATGCAGATCCCGAAGCAATCATGCAGTGGGATGCCCGTATGGCAGAACTTGTCCAAATGGATGAGATCGCCAAACTGATCCGCGCCGGCAAGCCGGTTTCTCAGGGGAAAGAGTTGCTGGGCGGT
>JAZOXE010000034.1:0-13127 GCA_045659525.1 Faecousia sp.
GGTATTATGCAGAATGAATGGGCAGGCGCTCAGGCTTTCTCATCATTTGATACATATCTTGCACCCTTTGTAAAGGTTGACAACCTCTCCTACGATCAGGTTAAAAAGTGCATCGAAAGCTTCATTTACGGCGTAAACACGCCCTCCCGTTGGGGCACTCAGGCGCCTTTCTCCAACATCACCTTGGACTGGACTGTGCCTAACGACCTGAAAGACCTGCCGGCTATCGTTGGCGGCAAGGAGATGGATTTCACTTACGGCGACTGTAAGAAGGAAATGGATATGGTCAACAAGGCTTTCATTGAGATTATGATTGAAGGCGATGCCATTGGCCGTGGTTTCCAGTACCCCATTCCCACTTTCTCCATCACCCGGGATTTCGACTGGAGCGAAACCGAGAACAACAAACTCCTGTTCGAGATGACTGCAAAATACGGCACACCTTACTTCTCCAACTACATCAACTCCGATATGGAGCCCTCCGATGTGCGGTCTATGTGCTGCCGTCTGCGTCTTGACCTGCGGGAACTGCGGAAAAAGTCCGGCGGTTTCTTCGGTAGCGGCGAATCCACCGGTTCTGTGGGCGTTGTAACCACCACCCTGCCCCGGTTGGCATATCTGGCTGAAAACGAAGCCGACTTCTATGCCCGTCTGGATAAACTGATGGACATCTCTGCCCGCAGTTTGAAGACCAAGCGTACCGTTATTACCCAGTTGCTGGAAAACGGTCTGGACCCCTACACCAAGCGGTACTTGGGTACGTTTGCTAACCACTTCTCCACCATCGGCCTTATCGGTATGAACGAAGTTGGTCTCAACGCCAAGTGGTTGAAAGCCGATTTGACCAATGAGAAGACGCAGAAGTTTGCACAGGAAGTGCTGGATCATATGCGGGAACGTCTTTCCGACTACCAGGAAGCCTACGGCGACCTGTACAACTTGGAAGCCACACCTGCAGAATCCACCACTTACCGCTTTGCAAAACACGACAAGGCGCAGTATCCCGACATTATTACCGCAAATGAGAACGGCACGCCTTACTACACCAACTCCTCTCACTTGCCGGTAGGCTACACCGAGGACATCTTCTCCGCACTGGATGTGCAGGATGAACTGCAAACCCGCTACACTTCCGGCACCGTATTCCACGCCTTCTTGGGCGAGAAACTGCCGGATTGGAAAGCCGCCGCGACGTTGGTTCGGAAGATTGCCGAGAACTTCAAACTGCCTTATTATACAATGTCTCCCACTTACTCTGTCTGCGCAGAACACGGTTATCTCACCGGTGAGCAGTATACCTGCCCCCACTGCGGCAAGAAGACCGAGGTTTACAGCCGTATTACCGGTTACTACCGCCCGGTACAGAACTGGAATGACGGCAAGAGCCAGGAGTACAAAGACCGGAAGGTTTACGATATTGAAAACTCCCAATTAAACCGCACCGCTCCCATTTCTCTCAATGAGGAAATGCCCCAGTGCCAGGAAGAAGTGGCAAATGGAAAAGCGTTGCTGTTCTCCCGGGTAACTTGCCCCAACTGTAAGGTTGCGGAAGGCCTGCTGGCAAAAGCGGGAATCGCCTATGAGAAACTGATTGCGGAAGAAAATGTGGAACTGTGCAAACAGTACGGCATTAAGGGCGCGCCCACGTTGGTAATTACCGACGGCACGAACCACGCAAATTACTACAGCGTTCCGGAAATTAAGAAGTATTTGGCAAGTCTATAAAAAACATTCAGCACAGGGGTTTCCCCTGTGCTGAATTTGGAGGAAGAGAAATGTACGATATTATTATTGTGGGCGGCGGCCCCGGGGGACTGACTGCTGCAGTATATGCCCTGCGGGCAAATAAATCTGTTTTGGTCATAGAGAAGAACGGATTTGGCGGACAGATTGCCTTTTCTCCCAAGGTGGAGAACATTCCCGGCACAATTTCCATTGGCGGCGCAGAGTTTGCGGAAAAGTTAGTGGGACAGGCTATGGAATTGGGTGCAGAAGTGGAACTGGAAACCGTTGTCCGGGCAGAAAAGAAGGATGATGTTTTCTACGTCTATACGGAAGAGGGCAACACCTTTGAAAGCAAAGCCTTGATTTTGGCTGTGGGCGTTAAGCACCGGATGTTGGGTTTGCCGGGCGAGGAAGAATTGGTAGGGAAAGGTATTTCATTCTGCGCTGTGTGCGACGGTGCGTTTTATGCCGGGCAAAATACCGCTATGATTGGCGGCGGCAACTCAGCGTTGCAGGAAGCCCTGCTTTTGAGTGAAGTTTGCAATCACGTAACAGTGGTGCAGAACCTGGATGACTTTACCGGAGAACGGAAATTGGCAGAAGCATTGCTGGCAAAAGAAAATGTGACGGTGCACTTTGGTACGGTTGTGGATGAATACCTGACCGATGGGGAAAATCTCACCGGCTTGAAGATTCGCAAGGAAAGCACAGGAGAGACCCGGGAACTTGCAGTGGACGGCGCATTTTTGGCTGTAGGATTGATGCCGGAAAACGAACCCTTTGCGGAGTTTGCCGACTTGAATAGTTGGGGATACTTTGATGTCGGGGAAGACTGCGAGACCAAAACCGCCGGCGTATATGTGGCCGGGGATTGCCGCAGCAAGCGGATCCGTCAGGTTACTACGGCTGCCGCTGATGGCGCTGTGGCCGCTATGGCCGCCTGCCGGTATTTAGGCTAAACCCCAAGAAAGACCGCCTTGCTTTCTGCAGGAAAAAGCGCTGCACCTAACGACCTTTTTCGTCATATAGTATGACAGAAGGAGGTGAGAGTATGAATTCTTGCAGATGTAACTGTGGATATCTGGCGGTGATTGTATCGATCCTGGCAGGCGTTGCGCTGGGCGTGCTGTATGCCCTTGGGTTTATTGCCACCGGAGTGCTTTTTTGGGCGTATGCCCTTATCGGCGCGGCGGCTTTGCTGCTGGCCCCCCTGTATGCAGCGGCAAATTGCGGCTGCTTTACCGGTAGCCGGACGCTGTTTTTGATTTCCGCCATTGGCACCCTGATTGCCGCGGCGATAGGCCTTATCGTTGCCTTCGTTGCCGGTGCGATAGCAATCGGGATTGCAGTTGGTGTTGCCACCTTTTTTGTGACGCTGCTGCTTGGCGTGATCGTATGCCTAACAACCTGTCAGTGCGAAAGATAATATAGGAAAGGCACCCCTATGGGGTGCCTTTTTCAGCGCCACTGGGAACTGCTGGCAAGACTTGATTTTTTGCCGGTTGTAGAGTATAGTAAACAGGTGAAAATTGCAGACAAATCCATTGGAAAACAGGGGTATACATGAGAAAAAAAGTTCTTTGGCTAACACAAACTGCGGCGCTGCTGGCGCTGCTGGTACTGTTGCAGGGCATTACGAAACCTGCGGGTCAATTTGTTACAGGAAGCGCCGTAAACGGCGTTTTGGCAGTGGCAGTGCTGCTATGCGGCATAGGAAGCGCAATGACGGTGGCAGTGCTTTCTCCCTGGCTTGCCTTTCTGCTGGGAATCGGACCTCAACTGATTCCCGTCATACCGGCAATCTGCCTGGGAAATGCAGTATATGTTTTGATTTTGGGAGCGCTGCTGAAAAAAGCGCCCTTGTGGCGGAAAATTGCCGGGGGCGTTTTGGCAGCAATTTGCAAGGCCGGGGTTTTGTATCTTGTGGTAGTGAAATTGCTTTGCAGCATATTGCCCCTGAAGCCGCTGCAGATTGAGACGTTTACGGCAATGTTTTCCTGGCCGCAACTGGTTACGGCCCTTGCGGGCGTGGCGTTAGCCCTGCTGATTTGCCCGGCAGTACAACGGGCAATGAGAAATAGGAGGTAAACGATGAGAGGAATTCCGTCTTTAATTACAGATATTCGGAAGAAAGTATTTACAGAAGTGGCGCGGATGGCCTATGCCGGCGGCGACTACTCCCACGCGGAGGACTTGCCGTATATCATTGTGCCCGGAGACCAGCCGCTGCACCGGGAGTCCATTTTTCTGGAGCGGGCCATTGCCGGCGAACGGGTGCGTCTTGCTATGGGTCTGCCCATCCGTCCTGTTCAGACCCGTACCTTGATGACCGAGGGCATGGACACGGCAGCGGTGGCGGAGCAGTATTATGAACCGCCTCTGATCAACATCATCCCCTATGCCTGTCACGCCTGTCCCACCAACCGGTATTGGGTGTCAGATTTGTGCCAGAACTGTTTGGCGGCTTCCTGCCAGAAGGTATGTCCGAAAAACGCCATTACCTTCGTCAACGGAAAAAGCCGTATCGACTCAAAAGCCTGTATCCGCTGCGGAAAATGCGCCAAGGCCTGTTCTTACAATGCGATTATCCACGTGGAACGGCCCTGTCAGGCCGCCTGCGGTATGGATGCCATCGATACAGATGAACATAATCGGGCGGTTATCAATCAGGATAAGTGTGTGGCCTGCGGTCAATGTCTGGTATCCTGTCCCTTTGGCGCCATTGTGGATAAAGGGCAGATATTCCAGGTGATTTCCTCTATGCTGCAAGGCAACCAGGTGATAGCCATTGTTGCCCCTGCGTTTATCGGGCAGTTTGGAAAACATTCCACGCCCGGCAAGTTTATTGCCGCGATGAAGCGCTTGGGATTTGACCGCACCGTGGAAGTTGCGGTAGGCGCAGATGTGTGTACCGTGGAGGAGGCCAAGGACTTTGTGGAAAAAGTACCCGGTGAGCAGCCGTATATGGCTACTTCCTGCTGCCCTGCCTGGCATTCTATGATTCATAAACTCTTCCCCGGGGAAACGGGAAACATCTCTATGACCCTCACCCCCATGGTGTTTACCGCCCGGCTGATGAAGAAGAAGTATCCGAACTGCAAAGTGGTGTTCGTGGGCCCCTGCGCGGCGAAAAAGTTGGAGGCCATTCGGGAGGACATTCGTTCCGATGTGGACTTTGTGCTGACATTTGAAGAATTGCAGGGTATGTTTGAGGCGAAAGAAATTGATTTTGAAACCATCGAAGAAATGGCAGACCCCAACGAAGGAACGGCTGCGGGACGGGGATTTGCCCTGTCCGGCGGGGTGGCCGGCGCAGTGGCGGATTTGATTGCCAAGGAAAACCCCGAAAGAGAAGTCTGTACTGCCAAGGCAGAAGGATTGCGGGAGTGTCGGAAAATGATGACTCTGGCAAAGGCCGGCAAATATAACGGCTATCTGATGGAGGGAATGGCTTGTCCCGGAGGCTGCGTTGCCGGCGCGGGTACATTGCTGCCGGTAGACCTGGCAACCAAGGTGGTAGGCCGCTATCAAAATGAAGCCCAAACCGACAGTCCTTTGCAGAGCCTTTACAGGGAAATCGGCAAAGAACTGATGGACGGGAAGGAATAAAAAATGAAGATAAAGGCCACATTCCGGTTTTTGGAGAAATCCCAGGCGGGAAACGTTCTTCCGGACCTCTTCCAAATTTACTACGAAAATATGGAAAAAATCGCCCCGTTTTCCCAGTCCTGTGAAACAGAAAAGCCCCAGTATGTGGAAGAAAATGGAAAGGAATAGAGGGATATGGGGTTACGATATGGAATTTTAAGCACATCCTCCATTGCGCCCCGGTTTATTGCGGCGGTTCGGGCAGCCAAGGCGGGAACGGTTGTGGCAGTGTCCTCTCGGTCAGAGGAGAAAGCCAGGGAGAAGGCCGATCTTTGGCAAATTCCCAAAGCCTATGGCTCCCATGAAGCATTGTTGGAAGATAAAGAAGTGAACGTGGTGTACATTTCCAATGTGAACAGCCAGCACTACCCTTGGGCGAAAGCAGCGCTTTTAGCGGGCAAAAATGTGGTCTGCGAGAAACCCTGCACCACAACCCAAGCCCACACCCGGGAACTGTTTGCTCTTGCCCGGGAAAAGGGACTTTTCTTTATGGAAGCAGAAAAAATGTTATTCCTGCCTGCACTGTTAGAGGTAAAAAAACGGATAGAGCGCGGGGATTTGGGGGAAATCACAATGGCGCAAATGAGCCACAGTTTTTCTGCCGGATATAATGATTGGATGTTTGACAAAGAAGCCGGCGGTGGTCCGCTTCTGTCCAGTGGTATTTATGCCATAGAACTGATTCTTTGGCTTTTCGGTGAGATAAAAGAAATTGGAGGAGTTTGCAGTCAAAAGGAAAACGGCATGCCGTGGCAGTATGTGATTTCCGGGGTTACCGCATCCGGCGTTTTGTTCTCTGCCGCCAACAGCACCAGCGGAAAGTTAGAAAACACGGCGGTGATTTCCGGTACAAAGGGGTATGTGCAAATCCCCAATTACTGGAAAGCGACAACAGCAAACTTCCACATTGAGGGAGAAGAAATACAGTCGGTGGCGTTTCCTTGCCAATACGAACTGATGTACGAGACGACGCACATAAAAGATTGTTTTGAAAAAGGGCTTTTGACCAGCCCCGTGGTGACGGAAGAAATTTCCGCGCAAGGGATTGCCACCCTTGAAAAACTTATAAAACTCTGGGAAGCGTAAAAAAGCGGGTGTTGTCCAAAGAGCAACACCCGCTTTTAATGATAAAGATTATTGATTGGTACCGCACTTGGGGCAGAAGGAAGAATCTTTTGCCATAGGCGCGCCGCAGTTGGGACAATACTTAACATTTTCTCCGCCGCCAACGGCAGCATATACCGGGTTGGGAATGGTGGGGTTGGAGATTTCCTCATAGAAAGCGGCCTGAATCAGTCCCATAAACAATGGAGAGAGAACGGAAACGGCAACGGTAAACACGAAGTAAACCAAAGCGAAGATGACGCCCAAATAGGGAATGGAAGAGAAAAGCCCCAAAACAAAGGATACAACAAAAATTGTAGCAAACACCAAAATTTCTGCGCCGAACATTTTTGGTTTGTAGCCCTGGGTGCGCCGTTCGGAATCTTTATAGGCTTCCAAAGCAGGTACGTCAGGTTCAGTTACCAGAATGTAAGGAGTCAGGCGGTAGGCGTATGTTTTTACAATGGCAATGAAGATGCCCACAAAGGGAATCAGCGCCCACAGGAAAACCCACAGAGCCATCCAGCCCATACCGCACAGAACCCGCTTTGCGGTTTTCCAACAGCGGAAGCAGGAGAACAAATCGGCGCAGTGTACCTCTTTGCCACGGTAACCGGCAAGATAAATCATAGTCATAGAAGTGGAAATCAGCAGAGAAATTGCCAATGCAACACCGGGGATAACACCAAAGAGGATGCTGCCAATAGTGGTGAGAAGACCGGAAAGCAGGGAGATGCCCCAAAGAGCAAAGGGTTTTTTCATAAGCACGTTGAACGCGCGCTTAATAATTGTCATTACCATAAAAACTCTCTCCTTTTATCTTTTTCTTTGCCAAAAGGCTAATTTCAGTATAACGTATTTCATAAACGCTGCAAAGAGGGAAGAAAGAAAAAATATTTAACTCTTTTTTGTAAAAATCTGTTTTACAAGTTACTCCTCCGTTACCCAAACAGCACCGCCGATATTTTTCAGCGCGTCTAAAACCGTGGGATCGCCGGCAGCGTCGGTAACCAGAATATGTTCCGGAGAAAATTCGCAGATGTGAGAAAAACCCACTTTTCCAATTTTTTGATGGTCCGCAGCAATAATGGTTCTATGGGACTGCTCCATCATCATCCGGTCAATCATAACCTCTTCGGCGTGATAGGTGGTAAGGCCTTTTTCCGGATCCACACCGTCAACGGAAAGAATACTCCATTCCGGCTGATATTTTTTCAGTTGCTCCACCGCATCTCCGCCGTAGGTAAAGCCGTAGGTGGCGTTCAGTTCTCCCCCTAAAAGCACCAGACGAATGGTGGTCAGGTGGGAAAGACAGTTGGCAACTGCCAAAGAGTTGGTTACCACATTGATAAATTTCCGCTGGCGCAAAGCCTGGGCAATCACCAAAGTAGTACTGCCGGAATTGATAAACAGAGTATCGCCGTCACGGATTTGGGAAAGAACCCCCTTGGCAATGGCCTGCTTTTCCGCCAAAAAGGAGATGGCTTTTTCTCTTCCCCGGGAAAGTCCTTCCTGCTTGGGAATTGCGCCCCCTTGAATTCGCTCCAACCGCCCTTCCTGGGCGAGCATATCCAGATCGTTGCGAATGGTAACCGGGGTAATTCCCAACCGAAGGCTCAAGTCATTCACCGTAACCTGACCGTCATTTTGCAGTTGTTCCAGAATCTTCTGACGGCGAATGTCAATTTTCAGTTTTCCGGATGCCATACCGGGCACCTCCTATGTTATAGGGATTTGTTGTTCAGCCGTTCGCCTACGGCTCCGCCGGGGTGGATCAGAGCGAACTGTTCTGCCTGATAGCCGGTCTCTTCGATTACGGCGGCTTGCAAGGCGTGGAAAATCATACAAAGGGCGGTGGTGGAAGTAGTGCCTTGGGCGTTCCACTTATCGGTTTCCCGATTAACGTGCTGTTTCAGCACCACATCTGCAGCCTGGGCCAAGGGAGATTCCATATTCTCGGTAACGGTGATGATGGAAACACCTTTGGTTTTGCAAATATCTACAATGGGCAGAAGTTCCTTTGTTTTACCACCCCGGGAGGCAAAGACCATTACGTCGCCCTTTTGTAAAAATCCGGTGGCGCCGTGGACAGCCTCTGCCGGGGAAATAAACCGGGAGGGGCGCTCAATACAGCACATCAAATGGGCAAAGTGCTGACAGATAATGCCGGAGTGACCGCAACCGGCAGCGCCGATGCGGGGGGCGGCGGAAAGCAGGTCTACGGCTTTGGAAAAGGCTTCATCATCAATGAATTCCTTCATCTCCTGAATGCAGGTTTGTTCAATGTCATAGGCATCGCGAATGGCTTTTAAGGATTCGGGTTTCATAAATTATACCTCCGTTTTGAAATCTGAATTTATTGTAACACAAACAATATTTTCTTTCAAGAAAATTTTGTTGCAGGGCGGGGGCAACTTTCCCATATTTGACCCTTAAAATTTATCTAAAACGGCAAAAAGGAAAAACCAGATTGACTTATGAGGGTTTTAAGAATATAATAAACACGATAGTAAAGTAAAAGCCGGAGAATGGCCTTTTGCCGAAAAGCGGCCAAAAGACGCAGTCCGGGTTTTGCGGAAAGGAGAAGTTTTATGAACAAAAATTGCCCCATTAAAGCGCCGTTTTTTGAGATTGGTCCCAAGTCCTATCTTTACGGTCAGGACGTCATTGATTTGGCGGTAGCGGCGGATGCTGCATCGGAAAAATACGGCGTGGACATTATCTTTACCACACCGGTGGTGGAAATCGCGAGAGTGAAAGCCGCCACCAAGCATATCCACGTTTTTGCGCCCCATATGGATCCCATTACCCCGGGCAGAGGGTTGGCAGACATTCTTCCCGAATCTTTGGTTGCCGCCGGCGCAGAGGGTGTTATGCTCAACCACGTGGAAAAGCCCGTAACCTTTGACGTGCTGGAAAAGACCATTCAGCGGGCAGAGGAAGTTGGCCTTTTGACCATTGTTTGCGCAGACTCCATGGCAGATGCAAGCAAAATCGCAACCTTAAACCCGGATATTATTGTGGCAGAACCTTCTGAACTCATCGGCACCGGCGTCAGCGTGGGACCGGAGTATGTGGAAGCGGCCACCAAATGTGTAAAAAATGTCAACCCCGACATTTTGGTGCTGACTGCGGCAGGTATCGCCAACGGCCAGGATGTGTATAACACCATTAGTGCCGGAGCCGACGCAACCGGCTCTTCTTCCGGCGTAGCAAAAGCCCCGGACCGGGCGGCTATGGTGGATGAAATGATTGCTGCTGTACGTAAGGCATGGGATGAACGCCACGCCTAACAATATTATTAATGAATTTTTGGGAGGAATAAAAAATGGAATTTACAATGATTCAAAAAGAAATTCAGTTACAGTCTCGGGGATGGATTCCCACTTTCCATGACATCACCATCGATGTACATAAGTTGGTGGAAGAGTCCGGCATCAAGAACGGTACGGTTTCTGTGGTTTCTCACCACACCACCTGCTCCGTTATGATTCAGGAATGTTCTCACGACTTTGACACCTTCGATCTGGAGTACCTGCAGCACGTTCTGCTGGACATTATGCGCAAGATGATCCCCGACTTCGCCAACGAAGGTGACTACCGTCACCCCGGCCCCGTACTCGCACAGTACGGCCGCTATGTGGATGAGCCCGGCAACTCCCCCTCTATGAGCACCGACGGCCACCTGCGCAGCGTATTCTTCGGCAGAAGCGAAACCCTGACCATTAAGGATGGCAAACTGGACTTGGGCGAATTTGCTCACATCTACTTCATCGACTGGGACCACGTTCGCGCCCGTCCCCGCCAGGTCAACCTGACTCTGTTCGGTACAACCGAAGATATGGGTGACCGCAAGTACAACAACGGTGAAGTGGTTAATACCCTGCGTAAGTTCCCGGCTGAAGAAAAGACTTATATGGAACAGTACGACGAGTGGAAAAAGAGATAATAAACGGATAAGAGGGTAAAACCATGAATACATTAAAAGCGGGATTTGCCCGCGTAAATGTAAACCCCACGCTGGGACTGGCTATCCGCGGATACTTTAAGCCCCGGTATGTGGAAGGTATTTTGGATGATTTGGAGATTAACGCCGTTGCCCTTTCCTGCGGAGAGACCAAGGTGGTAATGATGACACTGGATGCCTGCTCCATTGATACCAAAGAGGCAGATATTTTCCGCGCTTATATCAGTGAAAAGACCGGTATCTCCCCGGATGCCATTTTCCTCCACGCAACCCATACCCATACCGCAAGTTCTATGGGATTTGATGCGGAAGAGGAATTAACCCGGGAGTACACCGAATTTCTGAAAAAACGGTTTGTCGACGCAGCGGTTGCAGCCGTTGAAGACTTGAAACCGGCAAAAATGGGTTATGCCGTAGGCAGAGCCCCCAAGATTGCCTTTGTCCGCCGCTTCCGTATGAAGGACGGTAAAGTGCGCACCAACCCCGGCGTAGGCAACCCGGATATTCTCCATCCCATCGGTGATGTGGATGAGCGGGTAAACGTTCTGCGGTTTGACCGGGAAGGCGCACCCACCATTGTCCTTGCCAACCAGGGCAACCACCCGGATACCGTGGGCGGAAACAGAGTATCTGCAGACTGGCCCGGATTCTTTCGCAGAAGAACGGAAAAAGCGCTGGATGACGTTAAGGCGATTTTCTTTAACGGCGCAGAAGGCGATGTAAACCACGTAAACGTTAACGCCAAACACGGCGACAAGAACGATATGTTCCACGACTTTGATGACGTGGACCGCGGTTACGGCCACGCCCGGCATATGGGCAACGTGATGGCCGGCGCAGTTTTGCAGGTATACGACAAGGTAAATTACGTGGATGTAGACAAATTGCAGTATGTACAGACCGTTGTGGACCTACCCTCCAATATGCCGAAACCGGAAGATATGCCCCTTGCCCATAAGTATAACGACCTGCACCTTGCCGGTCGAGATGAGGAAATTCCTTTTAAGGCAATGGAACTAACCACTGTGGTGGCAGAAGCCGGAAGAATGGTAAAACTGGAACACGGCCCGGCATCTTTCCCCCTGCGCTTAAGTGCCATTGCCATCGGCAATGTGGCGATGTTGGGAATCCCCGGCGAGCCCTTTAACGGCGTAGGCATCGGCATCAAGGAAGCAGAAGGCTGGGATTTGGTGCTGCCCTGCTGTTTGACCAATGGTTCGGAAGGCTACTTCCCCATGCAGGATTCCTATGATGAAGGCGGTTACGAGGCTCGTTCTTCCCGCTATAAGGCAGGCACTGCGGAACTGATTATTCAAGAGGGCAAGAAAGTGCTTGACGGACTGCGCTAAAGGAGATAAGGCAATGCTTGCAATTATCAATGCAGAACTGATTATGCATACCCACCGGATTCCCGATGCGGTGCTGTTTGTTGACAACGGCATCATCACCGGATACGGTGAAATGCGAAACACCCCCATTCCGGAGGGCTGCGAAATTCTGGATGTAAAAGGTGCTTATGTAGGCCCGGGTTTTGTGGATATTCATACCCACTCCGACGGCTCTGTGTTCTTCTATGAAGATGTCAGAGCCGTAGCCCACCACTTAAAGCACGGCACAACCACTGTGCTGGCGGCGCTTTACTTCAGTATGAACAGCCAGGAATTTGTAGATACCATAGGCAAGATACGGGAGGCAATGAAAGACCCTGCCTGCAAGAACTTGGCAGGCATCTATATGGAAGGTCCGTATATGAACCCCAAATTCGGCTGTGACCGGGAACACAATCCCTGGAACGGCCCGGTGGATAAAAAGGACTATCAGCCCATTATAGATGCCGGTTGGGATTTGGTAAAGGTATGGGGACTTGCCCCGGAACGGGAAAATATTTTGGACTTTGTCCTTGACGTAAAAGCCAAAAACCCCGCAGCGGTGTTTTCTGTAGCCCACTCCGAAGCCTCCCCCCAGCAAGTTGAGGCGCTGATGCCCTACGGCTTGCGTATCGGCACACACCACACCAATGCCACCGGTGACCGGATATTTTATCCGGAAGTGCGGGGCGTCTGCGTAGATGAAGCGGTGAATTACAACCGGGAGATTTATGCGGAACTGATTTGTGACAGCCGGGGTATTCACGTAGACCCCTATATGCTCCGTCTGGTGCGAAGAATCAAAGGCGACGACCGAATCATTCTGATTTCCGACGCCTATGCCTGTGATGGCCCGGTACCGGAAGGTTATGACGGTGTAACCGACATAAACTTCGACTGGGAAGGGGAAATCGCCGGCAGTAAACTCACGCTGGAAGTAGCCTGCCGGAATATGATGCGGCACACCGGCGCTTCCTTGGTAGACGTATTTAACTATGCGGCCTATAACCCGGCAAGGGCAATCGGCTTTACCGACCGCGGCGAAATCGCAGTGGGTAAGCGGGCAGACCTGGTGGTTGTAGACGACAAGGTAAATATTCAAAAAGTAATTTTAAAAGGAGAGATTGTATCATGAAAGACTTTATTGTAGAGCCTGCAACCAAGTTTAGTTTCCAACCTGCAGACTTCGTGCCTTTCAAAGACCGGGAAGTTTGCGAACGCGTTCGTAAAATGAGCGGCAAGGAACTGGAACAGAGAGAGCCTTGGTGGCATCCGGAATTTGAAGTTAAGGTTATGATGAACCCCCATCCGGTTCT
>JAZOXE010000035.1:0-1928 GCA_045659525.1 Faecousia sp.
ACATGGAGCACCACCGGCCGCCGCATATCTCTGACCAATTTCAGCAGATAAATCAGATTTTCTGTGTCATGTCCGTCAACAGGCCCGATATAGGTAAATCCCATACTTTCGAAAATAGTAGTGGGAATCAGCATTCGGCGCATTTTATCTTTGATTATGTGGAGCAAACGGTAGATATATTGTCCACCGGGAATTTTAAACAAAAAGGATTTTGACTTACGTTTCATCCCCAAATAGCGTTTTTTTACCCGCAGTTGCCGCAAATGCGATGCCATACCGCCTACATTTTTGTCAATAGACAGTTCATTATCATTTAAGATAACCACCAAGGGTTCGCCGCTGACTGCCGCATCGTTAAGGCCTTCGTAAGCCATACCGCCGGATGCCGCGCCGTCGCCCATTAAGGCGACCACATTATAGTTATCATTTTGCAGTGTTCTTGCCCGGGCCATGCCTAACGCGATAGACACAGAACTGGATGCATGTCCTGCTACGAAAGCATCTGTATCACTTTCCGAAGGTTTGGGAAATCCTGCAATGCCGCCGTACTGCCGTAAACCGGCAAAATCCGCCTGGCGACCGGTGAGCATCTTATGGATATAAGACTGATGGCCCACATCGAAAACCAGACGGTCAATTTCAGTATTAAATACAGTTTCTATGGCGATGGTCAATTCCACAACGCCCAAATTGGACGCAACATGACCACCGGTTTTAGAAACATTATCAATTAAAAACGCCCGGATTTCCTGAGCAAGAATTTCTCTCTGATGGGGCGTTAATTTTACCAAATCTTGATGGGATTGGACTTGATTTAAAATCTCCACAGGTATCACAACCTATCTATTTTTCTCTTTTTTCCGTTTCCATGACAGATGGGAAATCACCCAAATTCCTTTTCCCACCATTTCTACGATTTTTGTGCAGGAATTAATAGCAACGGTTTTTCCGATCGCCTTTCCGCCTACTGTTATCCCCGCTACCAAAGCAGACATAAGCAGTGTTATAACACTGGGAGTATCCAAGGAAAATTTAACAAGCACTTGTGCGGCTATAGTGGCAGAAGCAGAACCGGAAACAACGCCGCAAATATCACCGATCACATCGTTACATATGGAACTTACTCGCTCTGCATTACGTAGCAACCGAATGGACTCCTGTGCACCGGGCACTTTCCGCGCCGCCATAGAGTGGAAAGGTTTCTCTTCTGCAGAGGTAACGGCAACACCGATAACATCAAATATAATACCGATATATACAATAATCAAAAGTATCAGGAACGCAACCCCAATGGTGCTGTTTTCCATTATCTCATCGGATATCAACGCAATTATGCCAGATATGAAAACCGTAACCAGAAATACAGTAATCACCCAGCGAATCGATTTCCATTTTTCTTTTTTTGAAGCAGATTGTTCGGTTTTCACGCCTAACTATCTCCTTTAAGCATTTTATATGATGACGGCAGCAGGCAGGATAAATCTTACGGCTTAGGTCGGGTTGGTTTTCCCCAAACAGAACCTGTCGTTGCCGAGCAGGCCGTTTCCGTTTAATCCATTTGTTCAAGTGTCACCAACATGAATACCCGATTGCCACTTAGTCCGTACTGTAATCCCCTGCCTGCCCGGTTAGGACAGCCTAGGTGTTTTCCACTGCAAAATCAGTCGATTCTTAGCCTCTTTTGCAAGGATGGTTTCCAGAAGCAATAATGCAATTTGTTTGGCCACAACAAAGTTACATTTGTCCTCTTTCCCCGCATACTCACTCAAGGCAGGCTACACTGCACACAGCACACGATTCTGTGCACCGCCTTGCAGGTTCATACCCGGCTCGTACGCAAAGAAGGCTTCCCACGCGGGAGTTCACAAACTCTGTCGCACAACACCAGGTCTCCGCGGAAACCGGAACGTATGCTCCATGCCATTGGA